>CAZGLU010000137.1:0-8385 GCA_964526095.1 uncultured Anaerolineaceae bacterium
CTACCCGCACATGACGCTGCTCGACAACATCGGCTACCCGCTCAAGGTGCGCGGCACGCCCAAGCCGGACCTGACGCGCCGCGTCGAGGAGGTCGCCGCCAAGCTCCAGATCGCGGACTTGCTCGCCCGCCGACCGGCTCAGGTCTCCGGCGGGCAGCAGCAGCGCGCCTCGGTCGCGCGGGCGCTGGTACATCAGGCGCAAGCCTTCCTGTTCGACGAGCCGTTAAGCAACCTGGACGCCAAGCTGCGGCTGGAGGCGCGCGCCTTCCTCAAGCACCTGCAGCGCGAGGTCGGCGTCACGGCGGTGTACGTCACGCACGACCAGGCCGAGGCGATGGCGCTGGCCGACCAGATCGCGGTGATGGACCGGGGACGCATCATGCAGTTGGGCGACCCGCTGGAGGTCTACCGCCGCCCGGCCAACACATTCGTCGCGTCGTTCATGGGCAGCCCGCCGATGAACCTGCTGCGCTGCGAGGTGGATCAGGGGGCGCACACGATCGTGTTCGAGGGCGGCCATACGCTCGACATCGGCGCACAGCGCGAGCGGTGGGGCGCCGCGCTGGACCGCGAGCGCCAGATCATTTTCGGCGTGCGTCCGGAGAACATCACGATCCATCCCGCCGAGGTGCCCGGCTCGATCCCGAGCCGCGTGTACGTGGTGCAGCCCCTCGGCGGCGAGTGGCTGGTCGTGACGCAGGTGGGGAGTGAATTGGTGTCGGTGCGACTCTTTCAGGACGAGGCCCCGGAGCTGGCCGAAACGGTCTGGCTCCTGTTCGACCTGGAGCGCACGTTCCTGTATGGCACGGACGGCAACCTGCTGCAATGAGCGCCGCCCACTGGACCGAACAAACGCTCAGCGGCCACCTGCCGCCCGACGCCGCCGGAGACTATCACCTCGTCCCCTTCGAGATGCCGCCCGGCGTGGACCGCCTGGAGGTGCGCTACGGCTACGACGCCGCCATCGGCTCCGACCCCGGCCTGACCGGCGGCAATACGCTCGACATCGGGCTGTTCGACGAGCGCGGCGCGGCGTATCCGGGGCCGGGCTTCCGGGGCTGGAGCGGCAGCGCGCGGGAGGTGTTCGCCATCGGCCCCGACGACGCGACGCCGGGCTACCTGCCGGGGCCGCTCAACCCAGGGCGGTGGCACATCCTGCTCGGCTTCTACAAGAGCGCGCCGGAGGGCTGCCACTACACGATCACGCTGCGCTTTCACCACGCGGAAGCCCTCCCCCGTGCCACGTTCCCGCCCATGCTGACGCTGGCGAACAGCCCGGCCTCCCTGCCCGCGCGGCCGGACGGCTGGTATCGCGGCGAGCTGCACTGCCACTCCTGCCACAGCGACGGGGACGCCGACCCGTGCGAGCTGGTCGCGGCGGCGCGCGCCCTGGGGCTGGACTTCCTGGCGGTGATGGACCACAACGCCATGAGCCACCTCGCCGCGCTGGCCGCGCTGGACCCCGGCCCGCTGACGCTGATCCCCGGCTGTGAGGTCACGACGTATAAGGGCCACTGGAATATCTGGGGCCTGGAAGAATGGATCGACTTCCGCACCCTGACGCCCGACCGGATGCGCCAGTCGATCGAGCGCGCGAACGCGCTGGGCTACCTGACGTCGTGCAACCACCCCCGCACGATGGGGCCGCCGTGGGAGTTCCAGGCGGAGGCGGGCCAGTCCTGCGTCGAGGTGTGGAACGGCCCATGGCAGTTGTTCAACGCGGAGGCGCTGGCCTGGTGGGAGGACCGCCTGCGGGCCGGCGAGCGGTTGGTCGCGGTGGGCGGCAGCGACGCGCACTACCTCAAGCGCCCGCACATCGCGCAGATCGGCACGCCGACGACGTGGATCCACTGCTCCGGCCAGCCGACGGCCGCCGGGCTGCTGGCCGGGCTGCGCGCCGGACACGCCTTCATCAGCGACGCGCCGGACGGCCCGCAGGTGTACCTGTCCGGCGGCGGCGCCATGATGGGCGACACGCTCCCGCGCCCGGCGGCGGGCGGGCTGGTCGTGCAAACGCGCGTAGTCGGCGGCGCCCGGCTGCGGATGGAACTGATCGGCGGGCAGGGGCTGCTCGCCCAGGCCGACATCACCCGCGACGATCAAACGCTCACCTTCGCGGTAGCGGTCGGGGGCACGCCTTACGTGCGGGCACAACTCGTCGAACCCGGCACGGACCCGGCGGTGATGCGCGCATTGAGCAATCCGATCTTCATTCAGTAGGCACCTGACAGGCGAAACTCATAATGACTCAGATAGCCGAGCAAACGCACCACGTCACGATCGTTTCACACACGCACTGGGACCGCGAATGGTACCAGCCGTTTCAGGTCTTCCGCTTCCAACTGGTCGAACTGGTGGACCGGCTGCTGGACATCCTGGACCGCCAGCCTGAGTACCACAGCTTTCTGCTGGACGGGCAGACCATTATCCTGGAGGACTACCTCGCCATTCGTCCAGAGCGCGAGGCGGACCTGCGGCGTCACGTCCAGGCGGGACGGCTGCTGATCGGGCCCTGGCACATCCTGCCCGACGAGTTCCTGGTCAGCCCGGAGGCGACGGTGCGCAACCTGATCCTGGGCGCGCAGGTGGCGGCCCGCTTCGGCGCGCGCATGCCGGTGGGCTACACGCCGGACCCCTTCGGGCACATCAGCCAACTCCCGCAGATCCTGGCGGGCGTCGGGCTGGAGGCGGTAGCGCTCCAGCGCGGGCTGGGCGACGAGCCGACCGAGTTGTGGTGGGAGGCCCCCGACGGCACGCGCCTGCTGACGATCTTCTTCCGCGCGGGCTACGGCAACCTGGCGTGGGCGCCGACCACCCCCGACGCCTTCACGCAGGCCGTCGCGCACCAGATCGACAAGCTGGCGCCGCACGCAAACACATCGTACCTGCTGCTGCTGAACGGCACGGATCACATGCTGCCGCAGCCGGAACTGCCAGCCCTGATCGCCCAGGCGAACGAACGGCTGGCGGGCCGCGCCATAGTGACCCACGGCACGCTGCCGGATCACGTCGCGGCGGTGCGGGACGCGCTCGGCCCGGACCCGGCGCTGCCCGTCGTGCGGGGGGAACTGCGCTCGCCCAAGCGCACGCCGCTGCTGCCCGGCGTGTACTCGGCGCGGATGTGGATCAAGCAGGCCAACTTCGCCTGCGAGACGGCGCTCGAACGCTACGCGGAACCGCTCAGCGCGCTCGCCGCCGTGCTCGACGGAAGGGACCGGCGGGGCGAACTTCGGCAGGCATGGCGCACGCTGATCGAAAACCACCCGCACGACTCGATCTGCGGGTGCTCGGTGGACCAGGTCCACGACGAGATGCGCACACGCTTCGACTGGGCGCGGCAGATCGCGGACCTCGTCACGGCGGCGGAACTGCGGGCGCTGGCCGCGCGTGTAGATGCGGCACAACTCCCGGCGGCGCCCCCCGTGCCCGACGACAACCCGCCCACCTACGCCGTACCCGCACGCGAACCGGCGTACACCGTGCTGGCGTACAACCCGGTTACGCGCGCGCAAACGGGCGAGGTCGAGGTTACGGTGCCGTGGGCGGGGCCGCGCCGGGGCTACCAACTGCTCGACGCGGCGGGGCAGCCGGTGCCGCTGCGCGTGGTCGAGGGGCAGGAGATGGTCTTCGAGCAGCGCACGCTGCCGCCCGACGCGCTGCCCACGCTGCTGGACGACATCAAGCTCGGCTTCTACAAGGGCCGCCTGATCAGCGACGTGCGCGTGTGGCTGGCGGGCGATACCGCGCGGATCGAGATGATCCTGCCGGAATACCACACCGGCCTGATCGGGGACTTCTCGGAACTGGTCAAGACGCTGGAGGGTGACCCGCGCTGGGCCGCCGTGCAAAGCTGCCACCTCACGACGTACCTGGCGGGCAACTACCGGCTGGCGTTCATGGCCGAGGACGTGCCGGGCGTCGGCTACCGCGCGTACCGGCTGGCGGCAGTCGCGGCGGATGGAGCAGGGTCGGAAGCGGCGCCCAACGGGGCCGGGCACGCCATCGAGAATGAGTGGCTGCGCGTGGAGGTTGATCCACAGGACGGCACGCTGACGCTCACGGATAAGGCGACGGGGCGCGTGATGGCCGGGCTGAACCGCGTCGAGGACGGCGGGGATCGCGGCGACGAGTATAACTACTGCCCGCCTGAGGCCGACGCGCTCGTGACGCAGCCGGTGGTGCCGCCGACCATCACCTGCAGGGACGAGGGGCCGTTCGGCCAGACGCTGCGCATCGAGGCGCGCTACGCGATCCCGGCGGACCTGACCCCGGACCGCGCCGCGCGGCTGGCGGAAACGGACGTGCTGCCGGTCGTGACGACGCTGCGCCTGCGTCCCGGCGCGCGCCGCCTGGACGCGCACGTGGAGCTGGTCAACCCGGCGCGGAACCACCGGCTGCGGCTGCTGTTCCCGACCGGGGTGAAGTCCGACACGGCGATCGTGGACGGACACTTCGACCGGCTGGTCCGCCGCCCGCCGGAGCCGGTAGACACGACGGGCTGGGCCGAGCAACCGCAGCCGACCGCAGCACAGCGCGCGTTCACGGCGGTCGCGGCGGACGGCGCGGGCTTCCTGCTGGCGGCGCGCGGCCTGCCGGAGTACGAGCTGATCCCCGGCGCGGCGGGCGCGACCCTGGCGCTGACGCTGCTGCGCGCCGTGGGATGGCTGTCGCGGGACGACCTGGCCTGCCGTCCGGGCCACGCGGGGCCGGAGCGCGCGACGCCCGGCGCGCAGTGCCTGGGACCGGCCAGCGCCGACTACAGCCTGATCCCGTTCGGCGGCGCGGGCTTCGGGCTGGACGACGCGGCGCAGGACGCCTACGCCTTCACCGCGCCGCTGCGTGGCGTGGCTGTGGCGGGGTCGAGTGGGACGCTGCCCGCCGCGCTCCAGGCCGTCACGCTGGAACCGGCGGCGCTCGTCCTGACGGCCATCAAGCCCCCGGAAAGCGGCGACGGGATCATCGTGCGGCTGTACAACAGCCATACGGAGCGCGTCAGCGGGCGGCTGGCGTTCGGCTGGCCGGTCCGTGAGGTGGTCCCGGTGAATCTCTTGGAGGAGCCGGTCGGGGCGCCGTACGCGCTCGACGAGGGCGGCAGCGTCCGGCTCGACGTGCCGGGCAAGCGGATCGTCACGCTGCGCGTGACCCTCGACGCGGGCGCCGGGGGTGAGAGGGCGTAACCTGGACGAGCGAGGGGCCGCGCGAACGTGCACGGCCCCAGGGCATTATCTCACGGCAGGTGCGTGGGGGCGGCCTCAAACGGCGCGGCGCTCACGAACAACAGCACGCTCGCGTGCGGCTCCAGCGACACGGCCAGCGCGTCCACCGGCTCCGGCCACGCCGCGCCCGCGCCCCAGTCGTAGACGTACGCGGGGGCGGGCAGGCGCAAAGACGCCAGCGGGTAGGTGCGCTGGACGGGCGCATCCCCGGCATTCAGGATGTGGACCGCCGCCGGGCCGTCCCCATCCGGCGCGGCATCCCGGACCTGGACCAGCACCGGGTCGCCCAGGCCGTGCCCGGCCTCACCCGCCGCCGCGTCCTGGCCGAGCAGCGGGTAGCGGCAGGGGCGCGGCCCGGCGCTGAGCGCCAGCTTCCACAGGCGCAGCCGCGCGGGCGACAACTCGCCCAGGTGGTCGCTGGTCATCACCACGCCGCCGCCCATCGCGGCATAGAGCGCCAGGGCGGTGACCTCGGACTCGGTCAGGTGGTGGAAGCGCTCGCGCAGCAGGATGCAGTCGGGGTCGGCCAGCCACAAAATGCGGTTGGCGAAGCCGCGCGTGGCCTGGTCGCGCAGCAGGGACTCCGCCGACTGGCCCCCAGACCACCGCACGCCGACATCCCTGCCGATGCGGACGGCGTCCACCAGCCCCACCGAGGCCCACAGCGGGCAGCCACAGCCCATCCACGCCGCGTCCCCGATCTCCGCGCGGATCATCTCGGCCACCTGCCGCCAGATCTCGATACGCGTCAGGCCGGGGGTGTGCCACACTGCGCGGTCGGGGCCGTGCTCGGTGGCGAAGTGCATGAAGTCCGTCTTGAAGTACGCGCAGCCCCACTCGTGGCGCCACGTGTGGAACACCCGCCGCAGGTAGGCGAACGCGTCCGGGTGGGTCGTGTCCAGCACGTAGTATTCCTCGCTGCGCTTGTGCCAGCGGAACTCGCCGTAGAAGTCCATGAGGACCAGCGGGCGGCCCGTCACCCGGTCCATCACCACCCAATCCGGATGCTCCCGGTAGAGGCGGCTGCGATTGCCGACCGCAAACGGCGCGATCCACAGGCCCGGCGTGAACCCGGCGGCGCGCACCTCGTCCAGCAGGGGCTTCATGCCGCGCGGGAACTGAGGCTTGACGTCCAGCCAGTCGCCCATCTCCGGCGTGAAGCCGTCGTCGATCTGGAAGTAGCGCATGGGCAGCGCCTCGCGCCGGGCGACCTCGGCGGCGGCGGCGAGGTGCTCGCGCAGGTTCTCGTCGGTGATGCTGGCGTAAAGGTTGTACCACGACGACCAGCCCGTGATCGGCGGGTCCGGGACGCGCGGCGGCACCGGGGATGCCGCCGCGACCTCCGCCGCCCACGCACGCAGCCCATCCTCCACATCGTCGTGGTAGAAGACGAACAGCGGCTCGGACGCGCACGGCTCGCCCAGCGCGCGGCGCCGACGGTCCCACAGCGTCAGCACGGTCAGCGCGGGCGCGCCCGCGTGCCACGCCACGCGAAAGGTGTGCTGGAAGCGGTCGTGCCGCGTGAAGCCCACCACGACCGCCCCCTCCCCCAGGCGCGGCAGAAGCTGCGTCATGGCGTAGCCGGTGGGCGGGTCGTCGGCGGGCGGCCCGGCGGGGACGTAGGCGCTGCCGTCCCAACTGAAATAGCCGCTGCGCAAGTACGCGCGCAGGTTCTCGACGGCGTCGAAGCGCAGCCCGAACGCGTCGAGCGTGAAGTCGTCGGGCAGGCCCTCCAGCGCGTACCGGACCTCCCACGCCTCCGGCCCGGTCCGGCGCAGGGAAACGGCGAACGTCCCACCCCGCAGCGCGGGGTCCGTGAAGCGCAGGGCCAGCGCGCCGTCCGCCGCGTCGTGCGTGGCGGGATCGCCCGCCAGCGCCACGCCGTTGACGACCGGCGTCAGGCCGCGCAGCGTGATCGCCCCGGCGCGGAGGCACAGGCGACCCGCCGCGTCCAGCACAGCGCTCACAGCGGCACCTCGCCGCGCTGCTCGTTCGAGCGGACCGCCGCCAGCACGAGGTCCAGCACGCGCGCGCCCTGGCGCAGCGGGGTGCGCGTCTCGCCGCCCGTGCGGATCGCGCGCAGCAGGTCCTTCAACTGCTCGGCGCGGAAGTCGCGCTCGGAGGCGATCTCCAGCGGCTCGCGGCCCGATTGGTCGGTGAAGGTGAAGGTCGCGTGGTTGGCGTCACGGAACTCGGCGGTGAGCCGCCCCGCTACGACGTGGTAATCGTTGACCCACCGGCCCGGCACAGCGGCGTTGGAGGCGTACACCACGCCGAGCGCGCCGTTGGCGAAGCTGACGATCGTCGCGCTGACGTCCTCGATGGTGTAGTCGGCCATGTCGCGGTGGAACAGGTTTTCCTGGCGGCTGTAGACGTACTGCGGCTCGCCCAGGAAGTGATACAGCAGGTCGAAAAGGTGGATCGCCTGCTCGACCACCTGCCCGCCGGACTTCTCACGCACGCGCCACCAGTCGGCATGCAGCGCGTTGCAGAAGTAGCGCGCGCTCATCAGGCCGGGCGCGCCCGCCTCGCCCGACTCAAGCAGGGCCTTCAACCGCTCGACCGCCGCGCCGAAGCGGTACATAAAGCCGACCTGCGTCTTGATCCCGGCGCGCTCGGCGGCCTCGACCATGCGCCAACCCTGCTCAGACGTGAGCGCGATCGGCTTCTCGACCAGCAAATGCACGCCGCGCTCGGCGGCCAACTCCACCTCGTCGGTGTGGCCGTAGGGCGGCAGGGCGACGATCAGCAGGTCGAGGTTCGCGCGGTCCAGCAGCGCCCGGTGATCGGTGTAAACCTGCGCCCGGCCCGGCCCGTACTGGTCCGCGTACGCCTGGGCCTTCCACTCGTTGCGGTCGCAAAACGCCACCAACTCGACCTCGTCCGGCAGCGCGGTCAGGATCTGGGCGTGGCGGTGGCCGAAGCTGCCGCAGCCCAGGATCGCAGCACGTAAGGGGTTCATGGGTCCGTCCTTCGCTCAGGATATAGGGAATTCAAGCACGGCCTGCACGACCTGATCGGGCGTCTGATCGAGGATGTGGTACAGGTCCGCGGCCCGCTCGAACGGCGCGCGGTGCGTGATCAGGGGGCGCAGGTTCAACAGGCCGTCCGTCTGAAGCGTGATAGATCGGAAGAGCACACGTCTGAACTCCAGTCACCGCTCATTATC
>CAZGLU010000138.1:0-8292 GCA_964526095.1 uncultured Anaerolineaceae bacterium
TGGGCCAGGGCGCGCGCTTCGTCGACCGTCTTCATGAACGCGCCCGCGCCCACCTTCACATCAAGCACGATGGCTTGCGCCCCGGAAGCCAGCTTCTTGCTCATGATGCTGCTGGCGATGAGGGGCAGACTGGGCACAGTGCCGGTCACGTCGCGCAGTTCGTACAGCGCGCCGTCGGCAGGAGCCAGGCGCTTGGTCTGCCCGCAGAGCACGATCCCGATCTCGCGCACCTGGCGGATGATCTCCTCGTCGCTCAGCCTGACGCGGTAGCCGGGGATCGCCTCCAGCTTGTCGAGCGTCCCGCCGGAGAAGCCCAGACCGCGCCCGCTCATCTTCGCGACCGGGACGCCTGCCGCCGCGACCAGCGGCAGCACCACGAGCGACACCTTATCCCCCACGCCGCCCGTGGAGTGCTTGTCCACCGCGTAGGGGATGATCGGGGAGAGGTCGAGTTGCTCGCCGCTCTCCGCCATGATGCGCGCCAGGTCGAACGTTTCGCGCCGTGACATGCCGCGCAGGTAGACGGCCATCAGCCAGGCGGCCATCTGGTAATCCGGGATCTCCTCCCGCGTGAAGCCCTCCACGAACCAGGCGATCTCCTCGGTCGTCAGTTCGCCACCGTCCCGCTTCTTGGCGATCACATCCGTCGCGCGCATGGGTATACACCATCCTTCTGTCGAGGTCTGTCGAGGCGAAAGGGGTTGTGCCCGCAGTATATCATAATCGCGCGCCTACCGGGCGGGGATCCACGGCGGCGTCACTCATGATTTTCTCACTTGACACGCCTTGATGTCACGATAAAGTTGAATAATATCTCGGTTATTGTGACCTTCAGGATAAGGTGGTCTCGAATGGCATCCAAAACGAAGTCAGAATCGGCCGGTTCCGCACGCGGCGGCAAGTCCAAAGTGGCCCGCACGCCGTACGAACCCGGCACAACGCGCCGCCAGCGTCAGGATCAGTACCGTCGGCAGATGCGGCTGGTGTGGGGCGTGGTCGCCGTCGCGCTGGTTTTGGGCGGACTGATCGTGTTTATGAACTGGCGCGGCGTGGGCACTGCCAAGGCCGTGAGTTGCGCTGATTTCCCGGATTACTGTGTGCCGTTCGCCGGTGGGAACGCGGGCCAGCCCTTCGAAAACTTCGAGACGGCCGGGGTCCGAACGTTGGACGCCGCCGAGGAGGCCGAATCTGAGGCCGATGCGCCCAACGTGGTGCGTGGCGTGACCGCCGACGGCATGCCGTTCATTGGCAACCCGGACGCGCCGATCCAGATCGCGGAGGTGGCGGACTACGCCTGCCCGCACTGCCAGAACTTCCACTACGGCGATCTGGGGCGTATTATGGACGACCTCGTGCTGACGGGGCAGGCCAGCTTCCAGGTTGCGCTGACGACCGGCACCGGCGGCGTGTATTCGGAGCAGGCGTCGCAGGTGGCGCTGTGCGCCGGGGAACAGGGCGCGTTCTGGGAGATGAACGACGAACTGTACCGCCTCGCGCGGTCGCAGGGGGTCGGGTCGGCCTTTACCGTCGCCAACCTCCTGAAGTCGGCGCGTGACATGGGCCTGGACGATGACCAGCTTCGCCAGTGCCTGAGCAGCGGCAAGTACCGCGCCGCGCTGCTCGATTACTCGACCTTCGCCTCCAACCACGGTGTGACCGGCACGCCGACCGTCCTGGTGAACTTCGGCCAGGGCTGGCGCATCGTCAGCCGCGACTACAACACCATCGCGGACCTGGTCCAGCGCGCCAACGCGGGGTAGGTCGAACGCGCTCCCGACCGCACTGACATTCACTTCGCATACGCAAGGCTCGCCCTCACCGGCGAGCTTTTTTGTTGCCCGATTTACTGGCCGTTTGGCCCGGAATTGTGTACAGTGGTGACGCGCGTACCAGGGCGGCGCGCAGCGCGTGCGTTGGCCGCCCGGTTTCAGTCAACTCCCATCCGGCTTGTGGTGCGGTCCTGCCATCAGGTGGGCGCGGTAGCGCGGGTGGGCCTTTGGGTTGTGAGGAGGGGTTGTGTCAGAGAACGTGAGTCAAGGAACGGAGGGCGCGGGTGGGCGGCGTTGGCCCGCACGCGCTGTGTACCCGGTGGGACGGACGCGGCGCCAGCGCAAGGCGCAGTACGACCAGCAGATGCGTTTCCTGGCGCTGGTGGTGGCGGCGGCGCTCCTGTTCGGGCTGGGGTTCGCGTATCTGAGCTGGCAGGGCGCCGGTTCGACCCGCTCGCTGAGCTGCGCTGATTACCCGCAGTACTGCGTGCCGCTGGCTGGCGGCGGGCCGCAGGAGGCGTTTGAGGCCCCGGCGTCCCGCGAGTTGGACGGTGAGGGCGACGCCGCGCCCGGCGTGGTGCGTGGCGCGACGGACGACGGTATGCCGCTCCTGGGCGACCCGGACGCGCCGCTCAAGATGGCGGTGGTGTCCGACTTCGCGTGCAGCCATTGTCAGGCGTACCATGATGGCGACCTCAAGCGCATCGTGGACGATTTCGTGCTGACGGGGCAGGTGCAGTTTCAACTTGTGATGGTGACGGGCACCGGCGGGCCGTATTCGGAGATGGCGTCGCAGGTGGCGCTGTGCGCCGGGGAGCAGGGCGCGTTCTGGGAGATGCAGGACGAGCTCTACCGGCTGGCCCAGTCGCAGGGCGTGGCCTCCGCCTTCAGCATCGAGAACCTGCTCGACAGCGCCGGGGCAATGGGCCTGGACGAGCGCGCGCTGCGGCGGTGCGTCAGCGATGGTCGCTATCGCGCCGCGCTGCTGGATTACACCACCTTCGCCAGCGACAACGGCGTGACCGGCACGCCCTCCGTCCTGGTGAACTCGGGCGACGGCTGGCGCATGGTGCGCCGCGACTATGACACCATCGCGGCTGAGGTTGCGCGCAGCACGCCGTAGGCCCGGCGATAGCGAAATAGTAAACGGCCCCCTCCACACGGAGCGGGCCGTTTTTGTTCACGTCACCCGGTGATCGCCGGGCTGCGCGGCTCGCCGTACACCGCTAGCCGACCGAGATCGGCTCGGCGCTGGGCGCCGCCTGCCCGGCGGACACATCCGGAAGCTGCATGATGTCGTAGGACTGGCCGTTCTGCGTCACCGTGATGTACTGCGCCACGACCCAGCCCTCGACCTGGCCCGTTTCGTCCCTGTACGTGATCCGCAGCCACGTCGCGTCGGCGTTGCGCCCGCTGACGCCCACCGTCGATCCGGCGGGGATCGCCCGCACGACGAGCGCCTCCGGCGCGGGCAGGTCGCGCACGTTCAGGTTCATGCCGGACTCCAGCGCCACCGTTCCGGTGATCCCGGAGGAGGGCGCGGCTTGCTCGGCGGCGGGCGGGGCCGTCCCTTCGTCGGCGGGCGCGGCCTGCGTCGGCTGCGCCGGGGCCGCACCCGTGCCGGGCGTGAGCACCTCGCCGGGCCGGTCGCTCGGGATCGCCTGGAACGCCATCAGCGACTCAACCGTGCCGTAGATCCGGCCGTTGTACTCGACGCGCAGGAACGCCGCCGAGACCCAGCATTCGGCGGTGCCGGTCTGCGGGCTGGTCCATTCCGTGAACAGCCACATCTGCGACAGGTCCCCGATGACGGGCTGCTCGCCGGTCGCCTGCGACGGTCCGACGCGGCCCAACACGCGGAGCTGCGCGCCCGCCGGGATCAGGCCCAGCGACAGCGAGGTCGAGGCCGGGAACTGGCGGCAGTGCAGGTTCGCGCCGGGATCGACCAGCACATGCGCGATCGGCCCGCCCGTGGTCTGCACGGGGGTCGGCGTGGGCTGCGCCGCCTCACCGGGGGCCTCGCCTGTACTTTCGCCCGCTGCCTCAGCCGGGGTCGGCGTCGTCAGGTCGGCGCCTCCATCCAGGGCTGCTTCGGTGGCTGCCTGCGGGGCCTCTGTCACCGCGTCCCCGGCGGGCGTTGACTCGGCGGTCTCCTCCGGCGCGGCGGCGACGGGCGCGCCCTCGGCTGGCGCAGCGACGACCGCCGATGAACCGCCCGGCAGGCTGTCCGCCGTGACCTCGACCTCGGTCCCCCGCGCCCGCGCGTCGATCGGGGCCTCATCTGCGCCGCCGCCGTACACCAGCACCGTGTAATACACCCCGCCGAAGTACGGCTGCTCCGGCGCGACGACGCTCACCGGCTCGTCGTCGCCCGCGTCCACCTCGGCCACCAGCCGGTACTGGCCCGGTGCGGCGTCGATGGCCTCGGCCTGCGCCTGGGCCGCGACGTCACTCGCCAGCGTCGTTTCCTCCGCCCCGCTCAGCGATGCACTGACCGTCGCGCCCGGCACGGCGTTGATCACGTTGAGGCGCGCGTTGTCGGGCGTCACGGCATCCAGCGAATCGGGGTAGACCTCGAAGGCCAGCGAGTCGTCCGCGGCCTCGCCCAGCACGACGATCGTCATGGCGGCCCCGGCGGGGTCGAGCGCCACGTCTGCCGCGAGCAGCGGGTCCTCGTCCGCCCCGGACCCGGCGGGCCACAGTGCGAGCGATACCTCACCGGCGGGCAGCGGGATGTGCCCGGTCATCTGCCCCAGGTTGATGGCAGGCGCGATCAGCAGGTCACCGGCGTACACGTCCACGGCGGGCGTGTCCGGGCTGCCGTGCGCGATGCGGACGCGCACGCTGTCCCCCTCCTCCGGCGGCACGACCGGCGAGGCCAGGACCATCGTTGAGGGCGCGACGTCACCCTCCAGCGTGCCGAGCGCAACGAAGGTGTACAGCGTCCCGCTGACCAGCGGCACCTCCCCGATGGTCGCTATGGCGCTGGTGACCTCGCCACCAGCGGGCACCATGACGAGATCGTACAGCCCGGTTGGGATGTTGATCGTGCCGTACTGCACGCTGTAGCTCACGCCTTGCAGCAGCGGCGCGCTCTCGGTGGTCAGCACGTCGAGCGGCGGCGCATCGGGGATGGTGTTGATCGCGGTCAGGCGGGCCATGCCCGGCTCCAGCGGGTCGAGGATGTCCTCGTACTGCACCATTTCCAGGGCGTCGGGTGCCCCCTGGATGACGAGCATGAAGGCCAGATCGGCGGTGAGATTCGCCGTGATGGACGCCAGCGGCGTGCCCTCTGCGCCGGTCCCGGCCTGACGCAGCACGACCTCCGGCGCCCCGGCGGCGAACGTCACGTGCGGCGTGATCTCGCCGTAGGCCAGCCCCGGCGCGACGAGCGCCCCGTCCACGTAGACGTCTACCTCAGGCGCGCCGGGTGCCGCGTGCAGAAAGCGCAGGCGCGCCGAGTCCCCTTGGGCCTGCACGGCGCCGGACGCGAATGGACCTGCGAGCGCGAATGTCAGGGCCGCCAGCAGCAGGCCGGTCAGTACCCATCGTCGACGATTCATCATCGTGTCTCCCTGTTCAATCTTGAGCGTGTCGAGCGTTGTGGCCCCCCGCGAGACGATTCTAGCGCAGGGCCGGGGCTTTACCCAACGCCTCCCCGCCGCCTGGGACATGAACCGCGCGCTGCCCGGTCGTGCGGCAGCGCGCGGCGAAACAGATCCTGGTCAGGGCAGGGCGGTTTAGGTGCCTTCCTGCCACTGGTTGAGGTACTCGACCTGCTCCGGCGTCAGCGTGTCGATGGTGATGCCCATCGCCGCCAGCTTCAGCCGGGCGATCTCGTGGTCCACGTCCTCGGGGATGGTGTACACGCGCGGCTCCAGGCTGTCGCCGTTGCGCAGCATGTACTCCGCGCCGAGCGCCTGGTTGGCGAAGCTCATGTCCATCACGCTCGCGGGGTGGCCCTCCGCCGCCGCGAGGTTGATCAGGCGGCCCTCGCCGAGCAGGTTGATCACGCGGCCATCCGGCAGGCGGAACTGCTCCACGAAGGGACGCACCAGGCGCGGCGCCTCAACCGCCATCTCCTTCAGCGCAGGGATGTTGATCTCCACGTTGAAGTGGCCGCTGTTGCACACGATCGCGCCGTCCTTCATCACCTCGAAGTGGTGGCGGTCGATCACGTTGATGTCGCCGGTCGCGCTCACGAACACGTCCCCGACCGGGGCCGCCTCAATCATCGGCATGACCTCGAAGCCGTCCATGACCGCTTCCAGCGCCTTGAGCGGGTCCACCTCCGTCACGATCACGCGGGCGCCCATGCCGCGCGCGCGGTTGGCGATGCCCCGGCTGCACCAACCATACCCGGCGACGACCACCACGCGCCCGGCCAGCAGGATGTTCGTCGCGCGGATGATGCCGTCGATCGTGCTCTGGCCCGTGCCGTAGCGGTTGTCGAACAGGTGCTTGGTCATGCTGTCGTTGACCGCGATCACCGGGAACTTCAGCGCGCCCGCCGCCGCCATCGCGCGCAGGCGGATGACGCCCGTCGTGGTTTCCTCCGTGCCGCCGATGACGTGCTCCAGCAGGTCGGTGCGGTTCTTGTGCAGCTCGCTGACGAGGTCCGCGCCGTCGTCCATGGTGATCTGCGGCTTATGGTCGAGCGCCGCCTTGATGTGGTCGTAATAGGTGGCGTTGTCCTCGCCCTTGATGCCGTACACCGGGATCTCAAAGTGCGTGACGAGCGACGCGGCCACGTCGTCCTGCGTGCTGAGCGGGTTGGACGCGGTGAGGACGACGTCGGCGCCGCCAGCCTGCAACGTGCGCATCAGGTTCGCGGTCTCGGTCGTGATGTGCAGACAGGCCGACATCCGCACGCCTTCCAGCGGCCGCTCCTTCTCGAAACGCTCGCGGATCTGGCGCAGCACCGGCATATCGCGCTCGGCCCACTCGATGCGGTAGCGGCCGCCGGGGGCCAGGTCCAGGTTGCGAACATCATGCTCTACGGTCATCAGTTCTCCTTGCCTCAGTCTATGCCGCCCGCGCGAAATGCGGGCGCTTGCGGATCGAAGTCACTTGCGGCGCGGCGGGACAGGGATCGCGTCCCGCCGTGCCAGCCCCGGCCCCTCCAGAAAGATGCTGGTGGCTCGGAACCCGAGTTTTTCATATACGTGAATGGCGGGCGTGTTGTCGGCGCGTACGTTCAGGACGATCGTCGGCAGCCTGGCACGCAGCGCCTCCGCCGTGACCGCCGAGGTGCAGGCCGACGCCAGCCCGCGCCCCCGGTAGGCGGGCATGGTGAACACGTTGCCGATGGCGACGACGCCTTCCGCCTCGGACCAGACGTGCGTGCCCGCCGTGGCGATCAGCCGGTCGCCCTCCCACACGCCGTAGAAGCAGCCGTGCGCGATCTGCCAGGGGCTAAACGCGACGACCTGCTCGCCGGGGTCGGCGGCGTGGGCGTACAGCGCTGCCAGCGCGTCCGCGTCCTCCGGCCCGATCCGGCGGACCTGTGGGCTTTCGCGCGGCACGAAGGCGGCGGGGTCCAGCACCATGCGCAGCTCGCGCTGCATGTGGTCCAGGGCGTACCGCGCCGCGAGGATATGCTCGTGCTCCGGCAGGAACAGGTAGTAGATCTCGTCCGGCAGGTCGCACGCCTCGAAGATCGCGCCCACGCCCGCCGCCGTCCCGAAGGCCGTCAGCACGGGCGGCTGAAGCCCGGCGTAGACCAGCACGATCGCCTCGATTGCCGGGCCGCTCCGTGCCGCGTAGAAGCTGCTCTCCGGCCAGAAGGCGTCGTCCAGGTCGCCGAGGGCGTAGGCGGTCAGCGCCCGGTCCTGGCTGAGGAAGGCGCGGATCGCCGCCTTATCGGACAGCTTCAGTACGTCGAGGGTCATCTTTCACCCAGGCGTCGAGCCGCCCGCCGTCGTCGAAGACCGTGCGGAACCGCGCGACGAACTCCGGCAGCGTGTAATGGTGGCCCTGCGGCCCGACGTGTTCCAACACGTACGCCGCTGCCAGCGACCCGATCTGCCCGCACAGCTCCCAATCCAGCCCACACGCCATGCCCTTCATCAGACCGGCGCGGTAGGCATCCCCGACGCCGGTCGGGTCCGCAATATTGGTGACCGGGAAGACCGGCACGTGAATGTGCTCGCCGCCGGAGTAGATGTGCGAGCCTTCGCCGCCGTGTGTGACGATCAGCGTCTTGCCCCGCCGGACCACGTCCTCGCGGGTCAGCCCGGTCTTCTTGGCGATCATCTCCCATTCGTACTCGTTGCAGATCAGCACCGTGCAGCGCTCGATGCCGTGCATCAGGAAGTCGGCGTCCAGCCACACGACCTGCTGGCTGGGGTCGAAGATGAACGGCACGCCGCTCAGCACGCATTCCTCGGCAAGCTGCGTCATGGCGGCGGGGTCGTTGGGCGAGATGATCATCAGGTCCGGCTTGCCGCGCACGGCCTCGGACAGCTTGTAACCGTTCGAGTAGGCCATCGCGCCCGTGTAAAACGAGCCGATCTGGTTGTTC
>CAZGLU010000139.1:0-8251 GCA_964526095.1 uncultured Anaerolineaceae bacterium
CTTCTCGTCGTAGAGGATGTCATACGAGAAGCGGTCGATCCCGAAGTTGGTGCCGACGGCGAACTCGCCCAGCCGCCGCGCGCCCTCGTCCATCTCAAGGATCTGCTGCAGCAGGTCTTCGTTGTCCTCGGCGGTCGCGCGGACGACCTCGCCCGCTTTGAACTCCAGGCGGATGCCGGGGATCAGCTTGCTTGCGTACACGCCGGGGAACTCGAAGTAGATCTGTCCCTCCGCGCTGTCGTCGACCGGCGCGGTGTAGATCTCGCCGTCCGGCATGTTGACCGTGCCATCGCCCACGGCGTAGGTGCGCCCGCGCGTGGAGAACGTGATGTCCGTCTCGCGCCCGACGATGCGCACCTGCTCCGCCGCCTCGAAGATCGCCGCCAGTTCGCGGTAGCGCCGGGCTTCTTCCTCCCAGTCGCGCAGCGTCGCGTTGAAGAAGAACTCCATCATCGTGTCGAGGCTGGTCCCGGCGGCCTGCGCGAAGGACTCGTTCGGCACGCGCACCAGCACCCAGCGCGTCAGGTCGATGCGCATCGCGGACGTTTTGCCCAGCGCGCGGCGGTGTGCGGCGAGCCGGTCGGCGGCGATCCCGTCGAACTCATGCGGGTTGCGCGCCCCGCGCAGCCCGATGTAGACGTCGGCCCATTCCATGCCCCACGCCTGTAGCTCCGGCACCCAGTTGATCTGCTCCATCGTGCCGTGGCGCATCAGCTCGCGTTCCATGTACGCCGAGACGAACTCGACCTGCGGCAGCGCCCCGGCCTGCACGGCCTTGCTATATACGCCCACCGCCAACGGCAGCGTCTCCACCTCCATCATGGTGATGAACACTTTCTCCTGCGGCTTCGTCCGCGTGGAGTAGTTCACCAGGATGTCGGCCAGTTGGAACCATCGTGGATCGGTCATGCGTTGCTCTTTTCCCTGTTCCCTGGGCCTGCGCCCTACAGCCTGCCGTGCGCCCAGTCGGGCAGGCGCTCCAGGATCGTCTGGCTGATCGGCATGTCATGCAGCACGGTATACGCCGCTGCCGGGTTCAGCACGCCGCGCTCGGTGATGATCCCGCGCACCAGCTCCGGCGGGGTCACGTCGAAGAGCGGCCCCACGACCTTCGACTCCGGGAACTGGTCCTCGGCCAGGACTTCGTGGCGCGGCACGGGATCGACGCGGAACGGCAGCCCCAGCAGCGTGGTGGTGTCGAACTTCAGCGTGTCCGCCGCGATGTAGAAGGGTTTGCCGTGTGCTTTGGCGACCAGCGCGGTCGGGTACGTCCCGACCTTGCACAGCGATTCGCCCGTCGCCGCGATGGAGTCCGCCCCGACCATCACGAGGTCGCTCTGCGGGATCAGCACGCCGATCATCGCGTCGATGCTGACCTCGACCGGGATGCCGTACTCGATCATGCGCTCGACGGTCCACAGCCCTTCGTTGGCGGGCCGCGACTCGGTCACCAGCACGCGCAGGCGCTTGCCCTGGTCGTGCGCCGCTTTGATGATGCGCCACACGCTCGAACTCATGCTGTACATGAACAGCGTGTCGCCGTCCTTAAGCAGTTCCGCGCCGTAGCGTGCCACGCTCTGCAGCGCCGTTTCCACAAATTGCAGGAACTGCTCGACCGTGGTCAGCAGTTGCGTGCGCATCTCGTCCACGCTCGCACCTGAGGCGCGGCTGTCCTCGACCTGACGCATCACGCGGTGCAGCGCGTTGAGCGGCGGCGCGAACGACGGCAGCACGGTCAGCACGGCGAACACCGCCCCCTCGACCTCAGCCCCCAGCGCCTCAGACGAGGTGGCCTTGCTGTCCTGGACCACCGCGCGCAGCGCCTCGATCACCTCTTTCGCCGTGTCCGCCGCCCCGCCGATCACGTCCGTACGAATGCGTTCATTGACTAGCTCAATTGCCGGATGTTGTGCCATCCTCCCAAACCCTTTCATCCACAACTAGGAGTCCGTGCGGCGCAACACACGCCGCGTGTCGTGCAGCCTCTTGAACAGCTCGCTCTCGACCAGCGCCGTGTAGGCGCCGGTGAACAGGCTGAACACCTCGCCGTAAACGTCCGCGAGCGCGGCCTGCGGCTCATACGTCTCGGCCAGCTCGCTCAACGCGGCCACGCCCTCACGCGCCGAGCGGAAGACGCCCGTGCCCAGCCCGGCGCAGATCGCCGCACCGACCGCCGCCGCGTTGCTGGTGCTCACCCGCGTGATCGGGCGCTGCAAGATGTCGGCGTGTAGCTGGCACCAGAACGGCGACTTGCTGCCCCCGCCCGCCAGGTACACCTCCCGGATGGGCGCGCCGTTGCGCTCCATCTGCTCCAGGATCCAGCGGCTTTCCAGGCAGATCCCTTCCAGCAGCGCGCGGACGACATCCGCCCGGGTGTGCGTCACGTGCAGCCCCAGCACTGCCCCGCTGCCGTAGGGGTAATCGAGCGGCGCGGTCGTGCCGTTCAGCGTCGGCAGGAAGATCAGCCCGTCCGCCCCCGGCCTGGACCGCGCGGCCTCCTCGGTCAGCAGGTCATACGGGTCGCGCCCGGCGGCTGTGGCGGCCTGCGCCACGTCGTGCGCCACCTCGTCACGGAAGCGCTGGAAGACGATGCCGGATGCCTGGGTGTGTCCCTCCATCTCCCACCCGCCGGGGGCGGCGTGGCAGGCGGTCGGGATGATGCGGTGCGGGTCCAGCACCGGGCCTTCCACGGCGGCCATCACCGCCGTCGCCGTGCCGAGGTTGAGCAGGCTTTGGCCCGGCTCGATCATGCCGCTGCCCAGCGCGGCGCACTGTTGGTCCCCGCCGCCGATGACGAGCGGCGTGCCGCGCCGCAGGCCCAGTTCCTCCGCGGCCTCGGCGCTTGCCAGCTCCCCGACGACCGTGCCCGGCGCGACCAGCGGCGGCAGCTTCGCCGCGTCGAGGCCCAGCCGGTCGATGATCGCCCCCGACCACGCACGCTGGTGTGTGTCCATCAGCCCGGTGAACGAGCCGGTCGCGTGGTCGATGGCCGGGTCGGCGGCGCCCATCCGCGCCATGATGTAGTGTGCGATCGGCCAAACCCGGTGCGCCCGCCGGTACAGGTCGGGCTGCTCCTGCGCGAACCACACCAGTTTGGACAGCGACGACACGAAATAGATCGGCACGCCGGTGATGTCGTAGTACGACAGCGGCTCCATGCGCTCGCGGATGAAGTCCAGGTACGGCACGCCGCGATGGTCCATCCACACCACGAAGTTCGTGAGCGGGGCGCCGCTTTCGTCTGCAAGCAGGAACGTGCCGCGCTGGTGCGAGAACCCGATGCCGGTGATGTCCGCCGCCGTGACCGCCGCCTCCGCCAGCGCACCGCGCACCGCCGCCACGGTCCCCTGCCAGTACGCTTCGGGCGACTGCTCCACGTGGTTCGCGTGTGGTGTCAGCAGCCCGATCGGAACTTCGCCGCTCCCCACGTGCCGCCCCGCCGCGTCGATCACGGCGGCCCGCACGCCGGTTGTCCCCAGGTCGATTGCCAGCAGGCTCATTTCAGGAGGTTGCCTCGCCCTTACGTAGCCGCGCGAACAGGATCGACGTCGCGATCACGATCGCGATCAGGAATAAATACGATGCCGCCGCCGCCTCGCCCATGTTCAGCCGGACGAACGCCACGCGATACAGGTAATAGCTGAACGTTTCGGTCGAGGTGCCCGGTCCACCCCCCGTCATGATGTAGACGAGGTCATACGTCCGCAGCAGGTCGATGGCGCGCAGGATGACGGCCACGATGATCACGTTGCGCAGCATCGGCAGCTCCAGGTACCAGATCCGCTGGAGCAGGTTCGCCCCGTCGATCCGCGCCGCCTCAAACGGCTCCTCCGGCAGCGACAGGATCCCGGCGTAAAGCAGGATCATCACGAACGGCGTCCACTGCCACACGTCCACGAAGATCAGCGTGGGCAGGGCGGTGGATTGCAGCCCCAGCCACGGCCTGCCGCCGATGCCGATCTGGTCCAGCAGGTAATTGACGATGCCGAGGTCCGGGTGCAGCAGCATACGCCAGATGAGGCCAACCGCGATTGGCGTGATCATCATCGGCACCATCAGCAGCGATAAGAAGGCGTTTTTGAAGTACCGGACGATGTTGAGCGACCGTGCGATGACGTAGCCGAGGATCAGTTCGATCGTGAGCGCGCTCAGGGTGAATTTCAGCGTGACGACGACCGCGTTGCGCAGGTCCTGGTCCCGGATCACCGCTGAGTAATTCGCACATAAAAGTACAGGCTGGTCCTGAACGAATAAATCAACGGGAAGACTAAAACGACCAGCATAACCAAAATGGCCGGGAGCACGAGCCAGTACCGGGGGGGGATCTTACGCATCCTTGTTGCCCTTCTGGTGCCTATAAGTAGTGGGATGGTGAAGGGCGCGCGCCCTTCACCATCCCTGTCATGATGCTTGTTATTGCTCGATCAGGGGATCGCCGACGGTCAGCTCGTTCATCTCAGCCGCCGCGTCGTCCATCGCCTGCTGCGGGTCCTTGCCGCCCGCAATGGCTTCCGACAGCTCGCGCGCCAGGATGTCCACCATCTGCGCCGCGCCGCCGAAGATCGGGACCGGCTTGCCCGTCTCGATCATGTCTTCGATGACGTCATAGTACGGGTACGCCTCGAGCACGTCCGGGTCCTGGAACACGTCGGAGCGGGTCGGCTGGCCGCCCATGAGCGCGCGCTCCTTGGCGACGTCGAACGACTCAACCCACGTCAGGAACTCGCACGCCGCCTCGGGGTTCGGGGCGCTGCGCGGGATGGCCCAGCCCCAACCGCCTTGCACGCCGCTGCCGCCGGGCATCACCGCCATGGCGACCTTGCCCGCCACCTGCGACTGCTCCGGGTCGTCCAGGGACGCCAGCATCCAGCTATAGGTGAGCATCATCGCCGCGTTGCCCTGGCGCATGACCTCAGCCTGCTCGTCGAAGTTGTAGCCCGTCGCCCCTTCCGGCGCGGCGTTCTCGTACATGTCGATCAGGTACTCGATCGCCTTGACGCCTTCCTCGCCGTTGACGGCGGCGTTCCACTCGTCGTCATAGTACCAGCCGCCGAGGCTGAAGAAGACGTTGGCCCATTCGGCATGGATGCCCACGCCGCGCGCCAACTGCTGCGTGATGCCGTACAGGTCGATCTCGCCGTCGCCATCCGTGTCGCGCGTCAGGAACTTGGCCACCTGCGCCAGTTCTTCCACCGACTCCGGCACCTTCAGCGGTTCGCCGAACTGCTCTTCATATTCGGCCTGAAGCTCCGGGTCCTCGAAGATGTCGGTGCGGTACACGAGGCCCATCGTGTAGTTGTAGAAGGGCAGCATGTACGTCGTGCCGTTCACCTCGCCCAGCATCTCGAACATGGCGGGGATGTACACACTGGTGTCGAAGTCGTGTGAGGCCAGGCATTCGTCGAGCGGCATCAGCCAGTCCGCGCCGACGAACTCACCGACCCACTGCTTGTCGACCACCACCACGTCATACGCCCCCTCCGGCGCCAGGAACTGCGGCAGCAGGCGCTCGTGTATGGCGACGTAGGTCAATACCTCGATGTTGACGTCGATCCCGGTTTCCTCTTCAAACTCCGGCACCAGCGCCTGGACGAAATCCGTGTCCGGCACCGTTTCCATCAGGATGTTGATTGTGCCTTCGTCGCCCTGCGCGCGGACCGGGCTAAGCCCTGCCCCCAACGACATGACGAATGCCAGCGCCAACACCAGCGTGAGCAGCTTTCGACTGTGTTGCATATTTTCCTCCTCAATATGAATGGACTATATGTGAACAAGCGACGTAAACGAGTTGTTGCGCCGTGCGCCGTGCTGCGCCGCACAGCCGGTCGGTGATGCACTGCCGCATCTGTCTGGTTTGTCCGATCCTGCGCCTCCTTTGCTGCGTCCTGCGCAGCCATACGCGTTGCCTGCCGCTACTTCACACCACCAAAACTCAACCCTCTGACCAGATACCCCCGGATGGAGAAGGTCAGGAGGATGACCGGGATGATCATGCTCATCGTCGCCGCCGACAGCTCACCGATCTCGACGCCGCGCTGCGTCAGGAAGTTGGCGATCGCGATGGGCAGGGTGCGCGTCTTGTTGCCCGTCAAAATCAGCGCGAACAGGAACTCGTTCCACGCGAACAGAAACGTCAGGATGCTCGTCGCGGCGATGCCCGGCGCGGTCAGCGGGAGCGTGACGTGCCGCAACACGCCCACCGTTGAGGCGCCGTCGATGCGTGCCGCCTCCTCGATCTCGACCGGCACGCTTTCGAAGAAGCTGATCAGCATCCAGATGATGAACGGCGCCGCGAAGGTCAGGTATGCGATCACCAGCGCCGTATACGTGTTCTGGAGCTTCAGCTCCTGCGCCAGCAGGAAGAACGGGATCAGCACCACGATCGAGGGCATCGTGCGGTTGTTCAGCACCCAGCCGCGCAGGAAGTTGCCCCCCGTGTTGTAGCGGGCGAACGAGTACGCTGCTGGCGCCCCCACGATCAGCCCCAACAGCGTGGCGGCGGACGCCACCAGCGCGGAGTTGAAGAAGTAGCGCGGGAACGGGTACTTATTCAGCAGCGCGGCGTAGTTCTCGCTGGTCGGCGTGAAGAACCATTCCGGCGGGATGCTGTAAGCGATCGAGCGGGTCTTGAGTGACGTCAGGAACACCCACACCAGCGGCAGGATGACGATCAGGCTCGCCAGGATCACGATGCTGTAGGCCGTGATCGCGCCGATCCGGTCGTTCTGCTTCTGCGTCAGGCGCAGGCGCGGGATGCTCCGGGTGCTGCTGCTTGAATTCATGGTCGGTGCCTGTCCAATCCCTGTTTGTTAGGTCCCTGGTTTCCGGCGGCACACTACCCGGCGGGCTGGAGCGCGGGCAGGACGCGCTCGGTGAACAGCGCCACGCTGCTCGCCAGCGTCTGCCCCGCCGCCGGGACGGGCCGGATCGTCACCTGGTCGAAGCCCACCGCCGCGATCGCCCGCAGTTTGTCCGCCACCTCGTCGGGCGTGCCCGCCACGGCCAGTTGATCGGTCAGCGCGGGCGGGATCAGCGGCGCGCTGTGCGCCGGGTCGGCGTAGTACGTGCGTGTCGCATAGTCCTTCTTGCCGAGCACGCGCAGCAGTTCCGACGACAGCTCGAACGGCGGCAGGTCGTCCAGGTAGTTCAGGGCCGGATAGCTCGCCCGCAGCGCCGACAGGATCTTCGGCGCCACCGCCGCCCGCGCCTGCTCGCGCTCGTCGCTGACCGCCACATCCACGCGGGCGATCAGGGTGACGTCCGCCAGGTTTCGACCGGCACGCCGCGCCCCCTTCTCGACCCAGGTCAGCGCTTTCTGGAGCGCGGGCGGTGAGGCATAGTTCGCCAGCATGACCGCGTCCGCTACCTCGCCCGCAAGCTGCTGGACGTAGCGCCCGTGCCCCGTCCCGATCAGGAAGCGCACGTCGGCGGTCGGGGTGAAGTCCAGCGGGCGATCGCGCAGCGTGATGACCTCCCCCTGGTAATCCACGCTCTCCCCGGCCAGCAGCCGGCGGATAACCTCCAGCGCCTCGCGGATCGCCCGCGCGGGCCGCACCTGCTCCAGCCCCATCGCGCTCAGGCCGCGCCCACCCGCGCCCATCCCCAGCCACACGCGCCCCGGCGCCACTTCGGCCAGCGTGCCGATCGCGGCGGCGGTCATGATCGGGTGGCGGGAGTAGGGGTCGGTCAGGCACGGCCCCAGCTCGATCCGCTGCGTGTGGCTGGCGACGAGCGTCAGGCCCACGTAGCATTCGCGGAAGAATTTTTCATCAGGGTACCAGAAGTGTGAGAATGGAGCCGCCTCAGCCGCTTGGGCCAGTGCGATCAGGTCTTGAGGCTTCAGCAGGGGGTCAACGAGCAAGCCACAGTTCATCACGTGCACGCCTTTATCTGCATCTGCGGGTGCGCTGGTGGGTATCGGTCCCGGCACAGGGTAGGGCGATCAGGCGTGTGGCGTGCCCTCGCGCCGGGCAGGGACGCCGCGCGCCGCGCTGTCCGCGTACGCGGCGGGTTATCTGTCGTGATGGGCCTCGCCCCAGGTCGGGCTGTGCCAGATGCTCGCAAGTGGGGTGGGCGGGCAGCGCCTCTCGCCTGCCTGTGTCAAAATGGGGCCGATCCAGTCGGTTGTACATGACAACCACTCGCAGTCTGGACTGTTAGAAAATGAAAGAGTGTGTTTGCTAATGTTCATAATAGACACAAAATGTGTTTGTTTGTCAAGAGATCAATCAAGAATTCGGGTAATTAGTGT
>CAZGLU010000140.1:0-8247 GCA_964526095.1 uncultured Anaerolineaceae bacterium
ACACCCTATCCTACACTCTTTCCCTACACGACGCTCTTCCGATCTTGCTGACGATCGGCCTCTCGCTGGCCGCGATCCCGCTCAGCCTGTATGCCATGATCCGGCTCTTGTTGTCTGCTGTCGGGGCGATCCGCCTCACGCCGCCGCCCGGGCGGTCGGGCACGCCTTCTTCCGAATCGGCGCAGCAATCTGTCACGAAGGAGAGTAGCTCTTGAAGGGACTCTTGATACTTTTAGGCATTATCGCCGTATCCGTGTTGATGTGCGGCGTGATCCCGTTTGTGCTGATGCCTAATGCCGGGATCGCCGTCGCCCTGCCCGTGATCATGGTGCCGGGCGAGGTGGTATGGGAGGACTTCCTGGGCATCGACGGCCTGACCATCACCAACACGCTCATCGGCACGCTGCTCGCGGATGTGCTGCTGCTCGTGTTTGCCTTCGGCGCGGTGCGGCGTATGCAGCTTGTGCCGGGGCGCTGGCAGGGGCTGTTCGCGGTGATCACGGACGCGCTCTACGGGCTGGCGAAGACCTCAGCGGGCCACAACGCGCGCAAGATCTTCCCGCTCATGGCGACGATCTTCCTCTTCCTGTTGGTCGGCAACTGGGTGAAGCTGGTGCCGGGCGCGGAGAGCATCGGCCTGATGCACTGCGCGCATGAGGGCGTCAACGGCTACCAGCGCAACGGCATCATCCTCGACGTGGACCAGGCGCTCTACGCGGGCGAGCGCGCGACCGAGGCCGATTACGAGGCGTGCTACGCGAAGGAGCACGGCGTCGCCCATGCGGAGGAAGCCGCCAGCGGCGAGGAAGGCTCTGGCGAGCCGGGCGCGGCGGTGGAGGGCGGCGAGATCTCGGCCGGTGACGAGGAAGCCGCTGCGACCGAGGGCGTGCGCGACGATCTCTACGCCGTAACCCCGTTCGTGCGCGGCATGGCGACCGACCTCAACCTGACGCTGGCGCTCGGCCTTGTGGCGTTCGTCGCCATCCAGTACTTCGGCGTCAGCGCGCTGGGCCTCCACTACTTCACCAAGTTCATCAACACGCCCGCGCTGGAGAACATGGGCCGCCGACCGATGGGCGCGATGGACTTCGTGGTGGGCTTGCTCGAGCTGGTGCTGGAGTTCGCGAAGATCATCAGCTTCGGCTTTCGTTTGTTCGGCAACCTGTTCGCGGGCGGCGTGCTCCTGTTCGTGATGTCGTTCCTGGTGTCGATGCTCGTTCCGGCGGCGGTGTATGTGCTGGAGCTGTTCGTCGGCCTGATCCAGGCGTTCGTCTTCTCCATGCTGCTGCTGATCTTCAGCGCGACGGCGATGCACGGTCACGAGATCCAGGACCACGACGAGCACCTGATGGATCAAGACCCCGCGACCAGTTAAGCGGCAGGGGAAAGTGGGCCGGCGCAGGCTGGCTTTGTACTCGCGTGTTTAAAGGGGGGCTGCGCCCCCACATACCGACCTACTCTCAGGAGGAAACTTCATGGAAATTACGGGCGACCTTATCGAAGCCGCAAAGGCGATCGGCGCTGGCCTGGCGATGATCGGCGTGATCGGGCCGGGCGTGGGCATCGGCCTGCTGGTTCAGGGCGCGTTGAGCGCCATCGGACGGAACCCGGATGCCTCGGGCCAAATCACCACGAACATGATCTTGGGTATTGCCTTCGCGGAAGCGGTAGCCATTTACGCGCTGGTTGTGTCCCTCATCATCCTGTTCGTGCTCTAGTCGGCGATCAGGAGGTTTTAGGTGGACGCATTAGGCATCAATCTCGGGTTTTTCATCGCCCAACTGGTGAACTTCGGCATCATCTTCTTCCTGCTGGCGAAGTTCGTCTGGCCGCGCGTGCTGAACATGCTCGACGAGCGACAGGAACGCATCGCCAAGGGCCTGGAAGATGCACGGGCGGCTGAGCAGGCGCGCGCCAACGCCGAGCGCGAGCGCGACCAGATCCTCGCCGAAGCCCGCGCCGAAGGCCAGCGGGTGATCGACGAGGCGCGCCAGCGCGGTGAGGAGCAGGTCCGCGCGCTGCTGCGTGACGCCCAGCGCGAGGCGGAGGAGCGCCGGGCGCTTGCCCACGCCCAGGCCGAGGAGGAGCGCAACCGCGTGCTGGCGGAGTCGCGCGAGCAGATCGTGGCCCTCGCCATGGCCGCCGCCGAACGGCTGGTG
The DNA here is from genome assembly GCA_964526095.1 of uncultured Anaerolineaceae bacterium. Classification (GTDB taxonomy): domain Bacteria; phylum Chloroflexota; class Anaerolineae; order Aggregatilineales; family Aggregatilineaceae; genus Aggregatilinea. The sequence continues at coordinate 2,160 of CAZGLU010000140.1, forward strand.
GGCACCGCCCTCGACCAGGCACAGCAGCGCGCGATCATCCAGCGCTTCTTCGCGGAGATCCCGGCTGAGGCGCGCAACCTCGGCTCGCGCGTTGAGGTCGTCACGGCCCTGCCGCTGACGGACGAGGAGCAACAGCAGGTGCGTCAGGTGACGGGCGCGACGGAGCTGGATTTCCAGGTGAACCCGTCCATCCTCGGCGGCATGATCCTGCGTTCCGGCGACCGGGTTGTGGACGGCAGCGTGCGCGGCGACATGATGGCTCTGGCCGCCCGGCTGCGGTAACACCACCGCGCGACGTCAGGTTAACGCGTGATGGCAACGCCAGTGGCTCCGGCCCTGGCGTTTTGTGTACGTAGGAGGAGAGCGACATGCGTACCGTACCGCTGGGCCATACCGGCGTCGAGGTCAGCGCCCTGTGCCTGGGCGCCATGTACTTCGGCACCCGCAACGACCGCGCGTCCTCGTTCGCGCTGCTGGACCAGTACGTGAGCGCGGGCGGCACATTCATCGACACCGCCAACATCTACGCGCACTGGGTCGAAGGCTTCCAGGGCGGCGAAAGCGAGACGCTGCTCGGCGAGTGGATGCGCGAGCGCGGCAACCGGGACCGGCTGTTCCTCGCCAGCAAGGTCGGGTTCGAGCTGCCGGGCGTCGAGCGCGGCCTGCGTGCGGCCCAGATCGAGGCCGAGTGCGAGAAAAGCCTGCGCCGCCTCGGCGTCGAGACGATCGACCTCTACTACGCGCACGTGGACGACCGGACCACGCCCCAGGAGGAGACGCTGGAGGCGTTCGCCCGGTTGGTCCAGGCGGGCAAGGTGCGCTTCATCGGCGCGAGCAACTTCCTGGCGTGGCGGCTCGAACAGGCCCACCACATCAGCGCGGCGCACGGCTGGCCGGAATACTGCTGCGTCCAGCAGCGCTACACCTATCTGCGCCCCAAGCACGGCGCCAGCACCGACCCGCAGGTCGTCGCCAACGATGACCTGCTGGACTACGTCGCCGCGCGGCGCGGGGAGTTCACGCTGCTGGCCTATTCCCCGCTCCTCGGCGGCGCCTACACCCGCCGCGATCGCCCCATCCCGGCGGAATACGCTGGCCCGGACACGGAGGCGCGGTTGGCGGCGCTGCGCGAGGTCGCCCAGGCGCATGAGGCGACGCTGAATCAGGTCGTCCTGGCGTGGATGCTGCACAGCGATCCGGTCGTGCTGCCGGTGATGGCCGCCAGCACGCGCGAGCAGTTGTCCGAGAACCTCGCCGCGCTCGACCTGGAGTTGACCGGCGACGAGATGGCGCGGCTGAACGACGCGAAGGCATAGGCGCCGGTTCCACGCCCCGCCCTCGCCGCCTTACCCTGACGTGCAGGCCGTTCCTACCCGCGCGTCGTCGGGGCGGGGTTCGCCCCACCCAGGCCGCCTGCCGGTGGGGTGGGTTGGAAACGGGCGGGTGGGGCGGGTTTCCAAACCCGCCCCGACGCGGTGTTCTTCTCCCCCTCTCCAACTTGATTGGAGAGGGGGCCGGGGGGTGAGGTCACACGCCGCGCAGCCGCCCGACGATTGGGCGGCGTTTTGTTGAGGGAACCCGCCCGCGCGTTACAATCGGGCCGTGTGCGGTTGTGGAAGCGAGAGGAAAAATGCGGTTCAGCGAGTTAGTGGCGTCGGCGCCCGGCCTGATCGCCGGGCCGGACGCGGACGTGACGATCTCGGCGCCGGTAACGGAGAGTGTGCAGGCGGTGGAGCCGGGCGGCGTGTTCCTGGCGCGTCCCGGCGCCTCCGTGGACGGGCACGACCTGATCGCGGAGGCCGTGGCGCGCGGCGCGGCAGCGGTGGTCGGGGAGCGCCCGCCGGACGAGGTGGCGTGCCCGGTGCCGTACGCGCAGGTGGCGCGTGGCGCGGAGGCGCTCGGCCCGCTGGCGGCGGCCTACTACGGCCACCCCTCGCGCCAACTCACGGTGATCGGTGTGACCGGCACGGACGGCAAGACCACCACGAGCACGTTGCTCTACAGCATCCTGCTGGCTGCGGGCGTCCGAACCGGGCTGCTGACCACCGTTAACGCCGTGATCGGGGACGAGACGCTCGAGACGGGCCTGCACGTTACCACCCCGCGCGCCGACGAGGTGCAGATGTTCCTCGCGCGCATGGTCAAGGCGGGCCTGACCCATGCCGTGCTGGAGGCGACCTCGCACGGGCTGGCGCAGGGCCGCGTCGGGGGTGTGGACTTCGACGCCGCCGTGCTGACCAACGTCACGCACGAGCACCTGGACTTTCACGGCTCGTGGGAGCAGTACCGGCGCGACAAGGGGCGGCTGTTCGAGCTGGCCGCGACCGCGCCCCGCAAGCCGGGCGTGCCCAAGGTCGCCGTGATCAACGCCGACGACCCCAGCGCCGACGTCTTCCGCGCGTGGAGCGCGGGCGTGGACCGTGTGCTGACGTACGCCCTCGCGCCGCGCCCCGGCGTGGATGTGTGGGCCGAGGACGTCGAGTATCTCCCCGACGCAACGCACCTGACCCTTGCCGGGCCGGACGGCGCGCGGCAGGCGATCACATCCTCCATGTTCGGCGCGTTCAACGTGGCGAACATCCTCGCGGCGTCGGCGGCGGCCCTGGCCCTGCTGGACGACGACCTTCCGCGTTGGAAGGAGGCGGTGGCGCGTGGCGTCGCGGCGATGCCGCCCATCCCTGGCCGCATGGAGCGCATCGACGAAGGGCAGGACTTCCTCGCCATCGTGGACTTCGCGCACACGCCCAACGCGCTGCGGCGTGCGTTGGAGGCCGCGCGCACGCTCGTCCCGCCGGACCGCCGCGTGATCGCGGTCTTCGGCAGCGCGGGCCTGCGCGACCGTGAGAAACGCCGCATGATGGCCGAGATCGGCGCGGAGCTGGCGGACATCGCCGTCCTGACGGCTGAGGACCCGCGCACCGAGTCGCTGGACGCGATCCTGGCGGAGATGGCGCGCGGCGCGGTCAGCCGGGGCGGCGTCGAGGGCGAGACGTTCTTGCGCGTGCCGGATCGCGGGCAGGCGCTCGCGGTCGCCTGTGAACTGGCGCGGCCCGGCGACGTGGTGATCACCTGCGGGAAGGGCCACGAGCAGAGCATGTGCTTCGGTACGGTTGAGTACGACTGGGACGACCGGGAAGCGCTGCGGGCCGCCCTGCGTGGGACACCGCTGCGCACGCTGCCAACCGCGCAGGGGGAGGGGGAAACGTAACGTGGCCGACGACGATCAGCGTCAACACGAGGTCGAGCGGTTCCGGAAGCAGCACCAGGCGGCGCGCGTGTTCGTGCTGACCGCGATCACGCCCTTCCGCCCGTCGATGCACCGCTTTGTCCTGTTGGAGCGCGAGAACGCCCCCTGCCTGCTGCTTGTGTGTACGGATTGCCCCTTCCGCGCGCCCCTTGACCGGGGCGAGCCGCATCCGGTGACGGACGAGATGCTGGCCGAGTTCCGGCGGCGCATGGACGGGGCCGAGAAGGCATGGGCCTCGGACGCCGTGCCGGAGGGCGCGTATGACGGCATGACGCTGGTGGCCGAGCGCGCCTCCGTCCAGGGCTACGACATCGTACACATGGTCGCGCCGCGTGGCAGCTCGCCCCATGCGCGCCTGCTCTACGCGTGGACCCAGGTGTTCCCGGAGGTGCGCAAGGCCCTGCGCTGAGTGGGTTACTGCTTGTCCTCCCCGTCCATCTGACATTAGAATGGGCGCGCGCAAGTCATGCATGAGCGAGGGGGGAGCTTGTGTATCGCAAGGTTCTGTTGATTTTGCTTGTGGGGATTATGCTGTCAGCTTGTGGCGGGAAGGATGAGTTTCCGTCCGAAACGCTCCGTGCAGGGGCGGTTTTTCTGTCGCGTGTGGACCTGCAACGCGTCGAGGGCACCGACGCAACGGTGCTGTCTAACTGTGATGGGGTGGAACCAGCCCTCCTGACACACCCGTTCGCGCGCGAGGTGACGCGTCAGATCACCGTCAAGGGGGATGACGACAGCCCGCCGCTGACGAAGAACCTGCAAACGCTGGTCGTCAATGCGGTGGCCGAGGGCCTCGATGTCCGCGAGGGCGAGGCGTTGGCCAAGCAACTTGAGGTGGAGTACCGGGTGCCGCCCGGCTCCCGTGCTGTGTATGATGTGGAGTGGATCGAGACGCTCAATGAGGGCGTGGTTGAGGTCATTGGGGATAACCACGTCTACTTCTACCGCTTCTCAGTTCCGATGAAACTCGATGCCCGCCTCGCCGATCCGCGCCTGGAGACGTGCGAAAATTAGGGCGTATGATGCCCTGCTGCGCCGGAGGCAAGGCAGCGAAGGTGGGGCGGGGTGAGGTTGGGTTATGGCTGCTTCGCTCGCCTGTGCACGACGCGCTTCAGGCGTCCGTCAGGCGAGCGTCAGCCGTGCATTGAGTGGCGCCCGCCGCGCGGGCGTATGCTGGGTTCAAGGCGCCTCGCGCCGTGTGAGGCGGCGGGGGCATTTGCCCTGGGCGGATCCGCCCGGTAGAATGGGCGGCACGCGGGGAGAACGCGATGCTAGACCTCGGCATTGTCATCGTAAGCTGGAATACGTGCGCGCTGCTGCGTAACTGCTTGCAGTCGATCGCCGCGTCACAGGGTGGCCTGGCGATGCGCGTCGTCGTGGTGGACAACGCCTCCACCGATGGCAGCGCCGAGATGGTCCGCACCGAGTTCCCCGACGTCGAGCTGATCGCCAGCGAAACCAACGACGGCTACCCGGTGGCGAACAACCGGGGCCTGCGGCTGCTCGGTTTTGACCAGGGCCAGGGTGACGAGGCGCCCCGCTACGCGCTGGTGCTCAACCCGGATACGGTGCTGCCGCCATTGGCGCTGCACGACATGGTCGCGTACATGGACGCCGACCCGTCGATCGGCGCGGCGGGGCCGAAGCTGGTCCTGCTCGATGGCAGCCTGGACGTTGCCTGCCGCCGGAGCTTCCCATCGCCGGAGGTGAGCTTTTACCGGATGGTCGGCCTCTCGCGGCTGTTTCCGCGCAGCCGCCGTTTCGGTCGCTATAACCTCACCTACCTTGACCCCGACGTGGAAACCGAAGTAGATTCGGTGGTAGGGGCGTTCATGCTCGTCCGCCGCGAGGCGATCCAGCAGGTCGGGCTGTTTGACGAAACGTTCTTTATGTATGGAGAAGACCTGGATTGGGCGTATCGGATCAAGCAAGCCGGGTGGAAGGTGATGTACAACCCCGCCGTGACCGTGACCCACGTCAAGCGCGCGGCCAGTCGGCAGTCGCGCCGGGCCAGGGACGAGTTCTACCGGGCGATGTTGATCTTCTACCGGAAGCACTACCGCGCGACGACGCCCTGGTGGCTGCACAGCCTGATCCTGACGGGGCTGGCCCTGAAGGGGGGACGGCCCATATGGCGCGATCTGGTGCGGCGCTCGCCGCTCAACGCGACGTAGTTACCCGCAACAGCCGCGCGATTCGCCGGGTGTTGCACAGCCTGTTGATCGTCAGCGACGGGGTGATGCTCGCGCTCGCCTTCCTGTTGGGCTATATCGCGCGCGCGCGGCTGCCGTTGCCTGCCCTGCCGGTCAACCCGCCCTCGTTCACCAGCTACATCCCGATGATGATCGTGCACGTCGCGAGCGTGCTGGTCGTGTTCTACTTCGCGCGCATGTACCACATGCGGCGCATGGCGAGCCGCTTTGACGAGGGCTACGCCATCGCCCAGAATGTGTCGATCGGCACGTTCCTGGCGGTCGCCATCGAGACCCTGGCCTTCAAGAACAGCGGCTTTGAGCTGGACTACCCGCGCGGCGTGATCATCTACGCCTGGCTGTTCGGCATCGTGCTGACCATCCTGGGCCGCGAGCTGCACCGGCAGGTGGGTCTGCACCTGCGCGGCGCCGGTATCGGGCGCGAGAACGTGTTGATCGTCGGGTCGGGCGAGGTCGCCCGCACCATCGCGGAGAAGGTCCGCTGGTCGCCGCAGTTGAACTACACCATCGTGGGCATCGTCGATGGCACGCCGGGCAAGTCGATCGGGGATGTGCCGGTCATCGGCACCACCGCCGACCTGCCGGACCTGATCGATCGCTACGCCGTGGACGAGGTGATCATCGCGCG
>CAZGLU010000141.1:0-8224 GCA_964526095.1 uncultured Anaerolineaceae bacterium
ATTACATCGTCATGGGCGACGTGGCGGGCACGGTCGAGCGGGTCGGGTTCCGCAGCACGCGCATCCGCATGCTGGACCAGTCGCTCGTCACGGTCCCCAACAACACCATCGTCAACTCGAACATCCGCAACTGGTCGCGGCTGGTCAAGCGGCGCCTGAACATGACGCTCGGCATCGAGTACGGCAACTCGCCGGAGGCCGTGCTCTCGGTGGTGCAGGCCATCCGCGAGATGCTGATGGCGCATGAGGTGGTCGAGCCGGATTCGGTCGTGGTGCAGTTCACCGACTTCGGCGTTAGCTCGCTCGACCTGATGATCATCTGCTTCATGAAGACGCCCGGCTGGAACGACTTCCAGGCCGCCAAGCAGGACATCAACCTCAAGATCATGCAGATCCTGGCCGAGCGCGATGTCCGTCTGGCGCTGCCCATGCAGAAGATGCTCATGGAGCGCGCCAGCGACGCACGCGACGGGCAGCCGCCGCGCTTCCCGCCGCCCAAGGCCGAGCCGATCGGGCGCACGGCAAGCGACTCCCCCGTGCCCGACGACGCCGCGAACTAGGACGCGTCACGTAATCTATAATCTATACGCGACAGCGCCGGCCCCGCATTCCACGCAAGCGCTGAGCAGGCAAATACGCCCCGTGTGAAGGTGCGGTTCGCCCCTCTCCAACTTGATTGGAGAGGGGCAGCGAGCGAACGCGAGCGGGGTGAGGTCTGCTGCGATGATATTTCCGGTCACCCGGTAGAATAAAGGCTCTGGCGCGCCCCCTTTTCCCCTATTTCATGCCCGCAACTAAGACTAAAGTACCCGGCGGCGCTGTAGCGTCGAGCGCGGAATCGTGTATGATTGAGGAAGCGTTGGGAAAGATACATCACGCGGTTGATTAACGCCGTTGATTAAAGGTCGCTTCATGCCGGGAAACCATCCCTCACACCCGCCGCGACTCGTGCTGCTGCTCCTGGTGAGCCTGCTCGCCGGGGCGCTGATCCTGCCCGCCGGGGCGCGGCCCGGCCACGCGCAGGACGACGCCGACGCGGTGAGCAGCGTGGACGGCGCGCCGATCACGCGGGGGGCGTTCCACGCCCGCGTGCGCTTCGTGCGCTGGCAGTACCTGAACGAGTTGGTGAAGCTGCACGAGGCCACCGACGGCAACCTAGGCCTCGCCGCCAGCTTCGTGCGCGAGCGCGTCGCGGACCTGGACGACGCGGAGGGGTTGGGTGACGCGATCCTGTGGCAGATGGAGGAGGACCACCTGCTGTGGCAGGCCGCGGAGGAGTTGGGCCGCGTGCCGACCGCCGAGGACGCCGCCGAACGTGAGGCGCAGTTCTTCAGCGCGTGGACGGGGGTCCCCGCCGCCGAGTTGGAGGACAACGAGGCCGCGCAGGCGTTCATCACGACGTGGTACGCGGAGGCGAGCGCTGTCTCCGGTTTGAGCGAGGACGACCTGCGCCACATCTTCGCCACCGAGGCGCTGCGCGACGTGCTGATGGGGTTGATCGCGGAGAACATGCCGCTTGAGGAACCCGCCGTGCGCGCGCGGCACATCCTGTGCGCCTTCGCCCCGGAAAACCCGGCGGCGCCCGTCACGCCCACAGCCGATCAGCGTGCCGCCGCTGAGGGCTGCATCGCGGACGCCGTCACGCGCCTGAACGCGGGCCAGGACTTCGCCGCCGTCGCGGCAGCCGTGTCGCAGGACGGGGCGACCGCCCCGGCGGGCGGCGACCTGGGCTGGGTGCTGATCAGCTATCTGCCGGAGCCGCTGGCCGAGGCCGTCACAGACGCCGACCTGAACACCGTGCTTGGCCCGGTCGAGACGGAATACGGCCTGCATCTGATCGAGGTGCAGGGACAGCGTGTCCAGCCGCTCACCGACGCGCAGATCGCGGAGGGGCGCATCGGCTACTTCGAGGCGTGGATCGCATCCCTGCGGGCGGAGGCGGAGGTCACACGCGCCGCCGACTGGGCCGAGGGCATCCCGGCCACCCCCGGCCTCGACACGCTGCCCGATGACGTGCAGGCCGCGGTAAACCGTGTGATCGCCCCGGCGGACTAGCCGGGCAGGCTAAGGGGGATGGGCCGTGGACACACAACAACTGACCAGCCAGCGGACGGGGTACGTCAGCGGCGAGTTCCTGACGCACCGCTACCGCATCAGCGCGGAAGTCAACACGCGCGGCGGGCGGCTGCTGGACGAGTTGAACGACATGGCGCTGTTCGTGCAGGTCGAGCGGGCCTTCATCTCGCCGCTGCACGACCCCGCGATCCTGGTCGCCAGTTCGCACACCGCGCAGATCCGCAAGGACAGCCTGGCGCTGGCCGTGCTCAAGGCGTCGCGCGACGGCCTGCCAGCCCGCGAGGGCCAATACGTAGGCCGCGATCACGTCGCACGCCACGTGCAGGTGATGGTTGGCGGCTTCGAGGTCAACGGGGTGATCCGCCTGCACCCCTCCGTGGACGTGGGGCATTTCGTGCGGACCACGACCGAGCATTTCATCCCACTGTTCGACGCAACCGCGATCTTCGCCGCGCAGCGTGCCGTCACGTTCAGCGGCGGCGCGGTCCTGATCAACCGCGCGCTGATCGAGTTGTTCTTTGTCAGCGAGCGCTAGCGCAGTTATGAGATGTTCCTGCCTACCCTACCACTCTGGACAAGCTGGCTATGGCCCAGATCCTACTGATTGACGACGACCTGAACCTGTTGCAGATGGTCCGCCTGATGCTCCAACGTCTGGGGCACCAGGTCATCACGTCCCGCGACGGCGAGCAAGGGCTGCGCCTGGCCGCCGAGGTCCAGCCGGACCTGGCGATCATCGACATCATGATGCCCGGCCTCAGCGGCTACGACGTGGTGCACGAACTCCGCCGCAACCCGCGCACGGCGCGCATGCCGATCATCATCCTGACCGCGCGCAGCCAGCCGATGGACAAGCACCAGGCGCTGCGGGCGGGGGCCAACGCGTTCATCGCCAAGCCCGTCACCGCGCAGGAGTTGGCCGACCGCGTCGAGGCGGTGCTGGAGGCGGGCGTCGGCTTTCGCATCACCACGGGGCTGCTGGCCGAGCCGGTCGAGAGTGACCTCGGCCCGCCGCCGCCCGGCACCCCGGATTACGGCGTCCCGCGCCGGGGCACGACGCCGTTGGGCACGCCGCAGCCCGAACCGCCGCGTGCCTCCCGCCCGCTGGACCCGCTGCCGCTGACGGCGGTCGTCGGGATGCGCGGCGGGACCGGCAGCACGACCGTCGCCGTCAATCTCGCCTGCTGGCTGGCGCTCCGGGGTGAGGATACCGTGCTGCTCGACCTCAGCACGGACAGCGGCCACGTCCCGCTGCACCTGCACCTCGCGCCGCCGCACAACTGGGGCAGCCTGCTTCACCACCGCGAGCTTCCAGACGCAGCCGCCGTCCGGGACCTGATCGCGCTGCACAAGCCGACCGGCCTGCGGCTGGTCGCGGCCCCGGCGATCCCGCCGGGCGAGCCGCTCAGCGGCCCGGCGACGGAGGCCCTGCTGCATCGCCTGAGCGCGAACGCCGCCCGGCTCGTGGTGGACATCCCCCACCTCGATACCGCTGGCGCGATGGCGCTGCGGCTGGCGAGCAGCATCCTGCTCGTCCTCACCGACGATGCCGCGTCTGTTCACACGGCGCTTCAGGCGCTCGCGGCCTTCGAGCGTATGGGCATCGACCCGCGCCGCACGAAGATCGTGCTGAACCACGTGCACCGGATGCGCGACATCCCGGTGGAGACGATGCAGAAAGTTTTGAAGCAAACCCTGGCCGCCGAGATCCCGTTCGAGGCGGAGCAGTTGAACGCGATCCGGCGCGGCACGCCGCTCGTCGTCGCGCTGCCGGAGAGCGCGTTCACCCACGCGATCGAGCAGGTGGCACGCCAGGCCGGGTTATAGGGGGGCGCGTCATGGCGCCGGAGGGCGCCGCACGGTTGACCGTCCCGAATCGTTGGAACGGCGCAATGCCGGATCGTCCGAGTTGATGTTGCACAAAGCGCCGGCGCAAACGTTGGCCGATCAGTGGCCCGGTGGGGCCGTGGGTTGAAATACGACGATGGAATACGACGCACCAATGACTGACGAACTCACCTCCGCAGAGCAGGAGGCGGCGGGCCGCCCGGCCTCCTCCCAGCTTGACCTGCTCAAGCAGTTGATGCAGGCCCCACAGCGCCCGGAAGACCTGGACATCCCGCTTGGCGTGGTCATCGACCTGCTGCTGCGCGTGGTTTTCAACGAAGGCGTTGCGAGCGTGCGGCGCCTCGCGGAGATCACGCGGCTCGACCTCAAACTGATCGACAGCATCATGGAGAAGTTGCAGGCCGAGCAGTTGGTCGAGGTCGCCAGCGCTGGCTCGATGGGCCGCTTCACGTACAGCTACTCGCTGACCGACGCAGGCGCGCAGCGGGCGCGCGACGCAATGGAGCGCACGCAGTACGTCGGCCCCGCGCCCGTGTCGCTGGACCGCTACACCAAGATGATCACGCTCCAGACCTCGCGCAAGCTGCACATCACGCCCAACGAGGTCATTGGCGCGCTGCGGCACCTGATCCTGCCCGAACACTTCCACCGCCGCATCGGCCCGGCCATCAACGCGGGCAGTTCGCTGTTCCTGTACGGGCCGCCCGGCAACGGCAAGACCTCGATCGCGGAGGCCATTGGGCGCCTGATCAGCGGCGCCAACCCGATCTGGGTGCCGTATGCGATCAGCGCCGGAAGCTATATCATCAGCATCTACGACCCGGCCATCTTCCGCGCCATCGACGTCAGCAAGGAGGCGCTGAAGGCCCTGCGCACCAGCAGCCTGAACGAGGTGGACCGCCGCTGGGGCCTGTTCGAGCGCCCGGCAGTGATGGTCGGCGGCGAGTTGACGATGGAGGCGCTCGAGTTGCGCTTCGACCCGATCGCCAAGTTCTACGAGGCGCCGCTCCAGCTTAAGGCCAACGGCGGCATGTTCCTGATCGATGACTTTGGCCGCCAGCAGATCCGCCCCGCCGACCTGCTCAACCGCTGGATCGTGCCGCTGGAGGCCAACTACGACTTCCTGCGCCTGCGGACCGGCCAGACGCTGCAAACGCCCTTCCGCCAGTTGATCGTATTCAGCACCAACCTGGACCCGCTGGAGTTGGTGGACGACGCCTTCCTGCGCCGTATCCAGATGAAGGTCCAGGTCGAAAGCCCGGACGAGCGCCTGTTCTTCCAGATCTTCGCGATGGTGGCGCAGCAGCTCAACGTGCCGCTGGACAAGGACGGGTTCCTGTACTTCCTGAACCGCTGGTACCGCGACACGGGGCGCGCCTTGCAGGCCGTCCACCCGCGCGACGTGCTGAAGATCCTGGTGGCGCTGTGCGAGTACGAGGACATCCCGCCGCAACTCACGCCATCGCTGATCGACGCCGCCTGCGAGAGCTACTTCGTCGATCGCCACTGAGTCCGCCGTGTCCGGCTCCGCCCCCACGAACGTACCCGCCGCGCCGCGCGTCACCTGCCGCGTATGCGGGCGCAAGAACGGATCGTGGCGTACCACCTGCGAGCAGTGCGGCGCGCGCCTGCCCCGCCGCGAGGACGCGCCGCCCCGCCCGGCGTGGCACCCCGTCCGCCCCGGCTTCGTCACGCTCTGGGCGCTGCTGCTCGCCTTCTATCTGGCGATCTACCTGATCACGCTGGCGATCACCGTCGCAGCGGGCGAGCCGGTGCCGGAGGATCTCGCCGCGTTGGGCGCGGCGGGCGTCGGTGTCCTCGTCGCGTACGTCATCATCGGCGGCGTGTGGCGCATGCGCCCCTGGGCGCGCCTGCCCGCGATCGGGCTGCACGTCGCCCTGATCGTCCTCTTCGTGCTCAGCGAGATCGCGCGGCAGGATGCGGCCCCCACGCCAAACGACGCCGACCGCGCCGCGGCCTTCTTTGACGCGGTCGGGGGTGTCGTGTGGCTGGCGGCGCACGTCGCGGCGATCATCTGGTTCGCCACCCACCGCGCCGCGTTCCAACGCCCCCCGGCACACGACCCCACGCCAGATTAACCCGGCGTGAGAAAGGCTGGCCGGGCGCGACGCTTGGAGCTATTGTTGTAGCAGCCGGTGGAAATCTTGCTGCGGACGCCGCCCGCCCGGCTGTTGGGAACCGTCACTCGCTCCTACGAAGGACAGCACGCATGGATCGTAGTCACCACCCTCGTTCCGGCCACCGTGCGGCGGTCGCTGTGTTGGTGTGTGCCGTTGTATTGCTGCTGCTCCCCGCCGCCCAGGCCCAAACCGACGAGCCGCCCGAACCGACCGCAGACGCGCCCCTTTTCCGCCTTCCCTTCGACGTCCCCGCCGGGCCGACGACCTGGCTCTACGAGCAGCACTACGGCAACACCGTCTCCGCCTACAACTTCGGCAACGTCTGGTACGCCAGCGGCCAGGGCGCCCACTTCGGCATCGATCTGGAGGCGCGGTGCGGCACGCCCGTCGTCGCCATCGGGGATGGCGTCGTGCGCTATGTGGACGCGGAGGGGTTCGGCATGGGGCCGCACAACCTCGTCATCGACCACCCCGGCACCGGCCTGATGTCGCTGTACGGGCACCTGAACCGCACCCCCCTGGTCGCCGTGGGGGATCACGTCACGCGCGGGCAGGTCGTCGCGGAGACGGGCGACCCCGACCTGACCTGTGCTTCGCGTCCGCACCTGCACCTTGAGATCCGCAACACGAACTACACCTACGCCTACAACCCCATCCGGTTCATCGACGCCAACTGGCACATGCTGTCCAGCATCGGCCCCGTGTACAGCGAGTTCGTGCAAGACCTGGACCACCCGCGCCAATGGCTGACCATCGAGGACCAGCCGGACGTGCAGTTCGGCGCCAACTGGCTGAACCACTTCGCACGCGCGTGGCCGGTGCGCCTTGAGCGGCAGGCGCCCACCAACACGCCCCCGCCGCGACACCTCGATCCGCTGCCGGAGGGCGCCGCCGTGACGCGCACGCTGATCGCGGGCGAGGGGTGGAACGTCGGCCCGTGGTGGAACCCCGACGATGCGGAGGCGGTCTACCTGATCGACGAGGGGGGCGACGAGGGGGCGAGCGTGTTCCGCCAGCCCATCGACGGCTCCGAGCGCACGCGCGTCGAGCCTGCGCCCCCGCCGATCCTCTCACCCGATGGGAGCGTCGCCGTGCGTTACCTGGTGAACGGCGCGATGGAGGTCACGCGGCGCGCGGACGGCGGGCGCTGGGAGGTGCTCACCCAGGGCAGCTACCCCGCCGTGTCGCCGGACAACAGGCGCCTGCTGTGGAACGTGTTCTACAGCGACATCCTGCCCGGCGCGCAGCCGCCCATCATGGAGGTCTGGATCAGCAACCTGGATGGCACGGTGCAGCGCCTCGTTCACCGCCAATCCGCCGGGTGGAGCGTCTGGCTGGACGCGCGCCGCCTGCTGATCGGCAAGCGCATCCCCTATCAGGCTGAGGAACAGTTGTACATTCTCGACGTGGACGACCCGAACATGGCGCCGCAGTTGCTCGGCGAGTACCGTTTCCTGCGCGGCGTGGAGGTCGCGCCGGGCGGCGGGCGGATCGCCTTCTACCTGCCCTTTCAGGACGACCCCAACGCGAGCGGCGTCTACGTGCAGGACACGCAGATCGGCTCCCAGCCGCGCAAGCTTGACGTGTTCGGCTCCTACGAGTGGCGCGACGGCTCGTCGCTCTACATGCTCAGCTACGACCCCGCGCAGGACGTACACACGCTCGGCCTCTACGACGTGAACGCGGGCAGCTACCGCACGCTGACCGACCCGGCGACCCTGCCGCTGCGCGTGGCAAACAACCAGTGGCGCGTCTCCCCGGACGGGGCGCGCATCGCGTACGTCGATCCGACCGACTACGGGCTGTACCTGCTCTCGGTCGGCGTCGAGCCGCCGCCCGGCGCGCCCCCTGTCCCTGGCGGAACGCCCGAAGCGTCAGGGTAGCGTAACACCTCCAAGAACCCCGCCTCCTCCCACCCCAATCTCGCATATAATGGGATTGTGCAGGGCTTCACGAGGGGGAGGGGTTCCCGTGGAATTCGAGAAGATCGACGTCACACAGATCGTGATCGCGCTGATCAGCCTCGTCGGCATGATCTACGGCGCGCGCAAGCAGTCCGTGGTTGTGGGGCCCGGCGGAACCACGGATACCACGACGGGGACACGGCGCAAGCCGCGCGCCGGTACGCCTGCCCCGAAGCCCGACGAAACGCCGCAACC
>CAZGLU010000142.1:0-8196 GCA_964526095.1 uncultured Anaerolineaceae bacterium
GGCGGGCTTCCCGCCGCAGCGCCGCCGCGCTGCCGCCCCCCCCCGGGAAGCTGGTGCTGAGCAGGCGCTCGTCGAGCGCCATCGATTGCAGGAAGGAACGCAGTTCCTCGGTGCCCTCGGAAGGGTGCGCCGCGAGGAGCTGGCCGCCCCGGAAGGCGTTGTGCGCGGCGATGATGCCGCCGGGGCGCACGTGCTCGATCGCCCATTCCAGGTAGTCCGGGTAGCTGGACTTCTCGGCGTCGATGAACACCATATCAAACGGCGCGTCGTCGCCCAGGCGGGCCAGGACCTCCTCCGCCTCCCCTTCGAGGATCTCGATCCGGTCGGCTACCCCGGCCATCGCGAAGTGCTCGCGTGCCAGCGCCGCGTGGCGCGGCTCGCGCTCTACGGTGAACAACCGCCCATCCGGCGGCAGGGCGCGGGCCAGCCAGATGCCGCTGTACCCGGCCAGCGTCCCGATCTCCACGATCCGGCGCGCGCCGATGCTCGCCGCGAGGAATTGCAGCATCTTGCCTTCCTCTGGGCGGATCTGGATCACGGGCAGGTTCCCCTGCTCCGTGTTATGGCGGACGGCATGCAGCACGTCGTCTTCGGCGGCGAACCACTGCCGGATGTATGCGGTGAGTTCATGTTGTATAGCAGGGTCGAAGGTGATGATCCGATCGTGCATGGTCCTGTCCTTCAGACTATTGGGCTATTGAAGACTGTTGAACCTCACGGGTTCCAGCGTGCGGTGCCGCCGGGCAGCGCCATCACGCCGACGAAGATCACGATCAGCGCGACGATCACCGCCAGCAGATCGTTGCGATAGCGCGTGGCCGGCAGGGCGTTGCGCCAGCGCATGGGCAGGTGCGCGATGATCAGCGCGACGATCATCACCGCCATGTGCTCGAACCGCTCGCGCGGCCACAGGTCGTACTCGATGCCCTGCCAGATGAGGTACACGAGGCCGACCAGGACTTGAATATCGAGGCTGATGCTGAACAGCAGCGTGGACAGACGCGCCCAGCGGTCGTAGGGCTGGCGCCCGAACAGGCCGATCGCCAGCCGGACGATCGCCAGGACGGCGAAGATCACGATCAGCCAGCGCAAATCCGAGTGAATGCGGAACAGCGTGCTCATAGGGGTCTCTCCATTGGGTGCAAGCAGACCGGTTCAAGAAGGCGGCACCCGGCGCGGCGGTCAGGTGACGCCGGGGGGATCGGGGTGCTGCGGGTTTCTCGACGCAGCAGATTTTACACGTTCGTGTGGGTAGCTGCCCACCGGGCCTAGCTGATCCAGTCGCGGTTATGCGCGTCCCAATCCCGGTGGCGGTATGTGTTCTTGCAGTCGCGGCAGATCAGCGCGTCGCCGAGCCGCCCGTTGTGCTTCCAACGCCACCGGACGCGCCCCATGTGGAAGCGGCACGTCGGGCGGTGGCAGACGGGGCAGTAATCGCCCTGCGAGAGTGAGGCATCACCATACTGGCGTTTCTCAGCTTCGTTTTCCTCACAGATATGGCAGTACGGAACCGGCATCATCCATCCTTACACGTGCAGCACGGGTTGTGCCCAGGGGCGCCAGCCACATTATAGCCTGTTAGCGGGCGCTTTTACAGGACATTTGTCCAGCGCCGGGCGGGCGGAATGGTGCTACAATTCGGGCGTCTGCCCGCGCGGCGGGGATGCGACCCGCCACGCCGCGCGGCATCCAACGGATTGATCGACCTGCGCCGCCTGTACATCGAGCCGGACACGACGCCTATGCCACCACAGCCGCCCACTGTCCATCCCGCCCGCCGCCCGCGCCGTGAGATCAGCCCGTGGGCGATCATCCTCGGCTCAGGGCTGCTGATCGTCGCCGGGCTGGTGGTCATCACCCTCACGCGCCGCCCCGCCCCGCCGACGCGCGGACCGGCGTATTTCCCGACCGCGACGCCCGCCGTCTCCCCGGCGCCGCTCCGCACCGAGTTCACGCTGCCCGGCCTGGAGGGCGACGTCGCGCTGGCGGACTTCCGGGGCCAGTATGTGCTGGTCAACTTCTGGGCGACGTGGTGCCCGCCCTGCCGCGCCGAGATGCCCGCCCTCAACGACTATCACCGCGCCAACCGGGACCGGGGCTTCTCCGTCGGCGCGGTGAACGTGGGCGAGGACCCGGCGACGGTCGAGGCGTTCGTCCGTACCTACCGCGTTGATTTCCCCGTGGCGCTGGACGCAAGCAGCGCCGTATTCGCCCAGTACCGGCGCTCCACCCTGCCCAGCTCGTTCCTGATCGGCCCCGACGGGACGCTGGTCAAGGCGTGGCCGCCCGGCGCGCTCACCCGCGCCATGCTGGAGCGCGACGTCACGCCGTTGCTCGCCGGGTGAAGCCGCCCACTGATCAGATGGGGCCGCGCCCGCGTACAACCGGGTAACGCTAAGTAACGCACGCGCGGGCGCTCGCCCGCCGCCACCCCCGCCGGTCTGAGTCTGCTCAGGAGCCTGGGCGATGCGTCGTCGCCCCAACATGATCCGCAGGCGCGCGTGGTGCCAGGGACGGACCGGGCGCTGCTTCCTGGCGCGGATCGTCGTGCTGCTGTTCGTCGTCTGCGGCCTGGCGGCCGGGGTGGGGCGGCAGATCGGCCTGCACCGTCCCGCGCCGGGCTTTCCCCTGCCCGGACGTGATGGCTGCTGGCACGCGATCTGCTTCTTCACGCTGCCCGATGCGGACGCAGCCCTGGCGGTGCTGCGGGACGCGCCTGGACTGGCTGCCAGCAGCACCCTCGTCGTGAGGGGCTACCCCGGCGGCTACAGCATCATCCAGACCGGCTACACGCCGCCCGGCGGCGACTCGATGCCGGTGTTGGTCTACTGGTCGTACCATTCCTACCACATCACGGCGGACTGGCACGCGCGGGACCGGCGTCTGATGCGCCTGGGCGACGTGATCGTGGCGCTCGGCGCGCCGCAGGCGGTGTACTACCTGCCGGACAAGGTCGTGCTGGCCTACCCGGAGCGTGGGTTGCGCGTGTTCGTCACGCCCGCGCGCGCCGGGCACGGCTGGGCCGATCTGCGCCCGGCGGACGCGGTGATCACGCTCGACATCACCAACCCGCAGGTGGCGGTGCGCCCGATCCAGGTGGGCGGGGCAGCGGGGCAGGCGTGGCGCGGCTTCGGGCGGTATGCTGCCGCGCTGGGCTGAGCGTTTACGACTTTTTGATGGCCGGGGTATTGCCCGGCGCGACGATCCTGTGCTATAGTGCTGAAGGGCCGCCGGGTGCGGCTCGAACAACGTCACCCGGCCCCATAACCCCCTATCGTCCACCTGAGTGCGAGAAAGCGAGGCGAAACAACCATATGGACATCAGAAAAGCCGATCTGGTCCGTGTGGGCTTCGGGACGCCTGCGCTTTGCCCCGGTGGCTGACCCCTAACTGAAACACCCGTTCAGGACAGCTTAACAGGCGTGGCGCGGCGCCCCGGCCCCTTTGGAGCGACGAGGGTGACGCGGTGACGGCTGCTGCCTGGTTGGTGCCCGCGATCCCTCCCGGTTCCGCCCTGCCGCCTTGCGCCCAAACCCGTTTCGCGCGGCGGCGACCTCGATCGAAATCAACATCCAACGCGCTCCCGGAGAGACCACGTTCACTCAACTGTCGTTTGACGCCGATCGGTTCGACGAGTACGAGGAGCTGTTCGACCCCACCGCCACCAGTCGCGCCGCACGCCGCCAGCGCAAGCCGAAGGCTCGTCACATCCCGAAGGTGGACCGCGACGCGGCGCTGAGCGAGGTCGCGGACGAGGTGGACCTGGAAACCGACTTCGATATCACCTACCGCCCGTCGCAGTACGAGGCCGATTGGCTCGTGGCGTCGCTGCGGCCGTTCTACGAGGAGACGCTGATCACGGACGTGCTCGCGTTGGTGCGCGGCGGCAAGGAGGCGACCGTCTACTGCTGCGAGGGGCACCCCTCCGCACCGGCGCCGCTGCTGGCTGCGAAGGTCTACCGCCCGCGCAAGTTCCGCAGCCTGCGCAACGACGCGCTCTACCGCCAGGGACGGCAGATCCTGACCGCCGACGGGCGCCCGGTGAAGAACAACGAGCACCGCATCATGCGCGCCATCGGCAAGAAGTCGGCCTACGGCGTCGAGGTGGCGCAGACCTCGTGGCTGATGCACGAGTTCAAGACGCTGCAAACGCTGTACCGCATGGGCGCCGCCGTGCCGCAGCCGGTGGCGGTCGGGGAGCACGCGATCCTGATGCGCTACTACGGCGACGTCGAGTTGGCGGCCCCGACGCTGAGCGAGGTCCGGCTGGACCGCGACGAGGCCGAAGCCCTGTTCGCGGAGGCGCTGCGCAACGTCGAGCTGATGCTGCGTGTGGGCTTGATCCACGGCGACCTGTCGGCCTACAACATCCTGTACTGGGAGGGCGCCATCACGCTGATCGACTTCCCGCAGGTGATCGACAGCCGCAGCAACCCGCAGTCGCGCGAGATCCTGCGCCGTGACGTCACGCGCCTGTGTGAGTACTTCCAGCGCCAGGGCGTGTCGAGCGATCCGGCCCGCCTCGCGGATGACCTGTGGGCGCGGACCGTGAACCTCAAGCCATCGGACTGGCTGGACGACCTGCCGGAGGACTTTGAGGACGGGCGATAGCGAGGGAGATCGCGGTTAGGGGCGGGGACCCGGAAAAAGCCGGGCGCCTCCCCGCCCCTCCGCGTTGATCCTCACGGGTATAGCTGCTTCATGTGCTCATACGAGCGCCTGATCAGCTTGCGCAGGGCGGCCTCGTCCACATCGGCGAGCTTGTTGACGTACAGGCAAGCCTTGCCGAGCTTGTGCTTGCCCAGGGCGGCCAGCAGGTCCTCGTATTCGTCAAAGCCGGACATGATGTAGAGCGACATGCTCTGTTTGCGCGGCGAGAACCCGACCAGCGGCGCGTCGCCCTCGCGCCCGCTCGCATACTTGTAATGGTAGCTGCCGAAGCCCACGATGCTGTCGCCCCACATCACGGCGTCTTCGCCGGTTTCGTCCTTCATCAGCGCGAGCAGCGTCAAGGCATCCTGGCGGCGCGTGTCGTCCTCGACCGAATTCAGGAAATCGGCCACGCTCTGATCGGTGGGGCGGGTTTTGTTTTCGGACATGCTCAAGCCTCCTGGCCGCGCTGCGGCGCTCCGTTCCTATTGCCCACCCGGCCCGAGGATCGTGCCCGGCGTGATGACCGCCTGCGGGACGAGGTCGGGGGTGGCGATCAGGTCGTAGGCCAGGGCGCCCGTCACGCGCACCGGCACAAACTCGCCGGTCGGCAGCTCGCCCTCGACCAGCACGTAGCCGTCGATCTCCGGCGCGTCGCGGTAGGAACGCGCGAGGCTGATCGTCTCGCCGGTCGGCGTCCCGTCCTCGTCGGTCGCCTCGGCGTGGCCCTCCACCAGCACGTCGAGCGTGCGCCCGACAAGCGCCTGGTTGCGCGCCAGGCTGATCGGCTGCTGGACGCGCATCAACGTATCGCGGCGCTGCTCCATCACCTCCGCCGGGACCGGGTCGGGCAGGTCCGCCGAGGGCGTGCCCGGCTCGAAGCTGTAGGTGAAGCAGCCCACGCGGTCGAACTGCATCGCGCGCACGAACTCCACCAGCGTATTGAATTCCTCGTCCGTCTCGCCGGGGTAGCCGACGATGAACGTCGTGCGAATGGCGAGGTCCGGCATGGCCGCGCGCATCTTGCCGATGGTGTTGTAGACCCAATCGACGTTGGCCGGGCGGCGCATGCGCAGCAGGGTTTGCCGGTGCGCGTGCTGTAAGGGGATGTCCAGGTATGGCACGATCTGGTCGTGGGTTGCCATCGTCTCGATCAGGCGGTCGGTGACGTAGCCGGGATAGGCGTACATGACCCGGATCCAGGGTACGTCCGGCACGGCGGCAATAAGCTGGTCGAGCAGGTGTGCCAGCCCGTCCTTCATGCCGAGGTCGTGGCCGTAGTCGGTCGTGTCCTGCGCGATCAGGATCAATTCCTGCACGCCGTTGTCCCGCAGCCAGCGCGCCTCATTGAGGATGCGCTCGACCGGGCGGCTGACCGCCGTGCCCTTGATTGCCGGGATGGCGCAGAAGGCGCACGGGCGGCGGCAGCCGTCCGCGATCTTCAGGTAGGCGCTTGGCCCCTGCAACGCGACACGGGGCACACCGCGCTCGTCCGTGCCGACGGTCGCGGCCTCGTCCGGGATGTGGTACAGCGGCTCCGGGTGCTTGCGTGCCCGCAGGCGCCGCACGAGGTCCACGATGTCCATCCAGCGCCGCGTGCCGATCACGCCGTCCAACTCCGGGATCTGGGCGGGCAGCTCGCGCCCGTACCGCTGCGCCAGACAGCCCGCCGCGATCAGGTACTGATCCGGCTTCTTGTGTGCGGCCAGTTCGCGCAGCGCGGCGATGCTCTCCTGCCGGGCGGACTCGATGAAGCCGCAGGTGTTGACGATCAGCACCTCGGCGCGGCTGGCACGGTCGGTGCCGCGCAGGCCCGCGCCCTCCAGCAGCGCCGCCATCGAGTCGGAGTCCACCGTGTTCTTCGAGCAGCCGAGGCTGAGCAGGTAGTATGAATCCTTGCGTTTGGGCATGCGGCCAGCTTTCACCTGTGCGGTCGAATTTGTTTGATTGGCATTGATTTTAACATTGTAACAGGCCATACGGCGTTCGGACAGGCTCACCTCGCGGGCGGGGCGGGCGGTTTGAGGCGGGGCCGGGAATCCCGCGTCTTCCCCACGCCAGCCTTACAAAAGCTTGCGCCCCGGCGATCGGACGTGCTAGACTTCCTCGGACTTCAACCGAGGGATAATGCCGTCTGTTTCCCGGCATGTTGCCTTGTGCATGTAGAACAAGCGTGAGCCTTAAGGGAGAGATAAGAATGCGCGGACGATCACTGATGGTTTGGACGGTGCGCCTCGTCGTGCTGGCCTCGCTGGTGGCGGGCGTGCTCGTCGCCGTCCCGGCGTATGCCCAGGGCGGGACCGCGACCGTGAGCGTTCAGTCGGCATACGTGCGCTCCGGCCCCGGCACCCACAACGCGGCCATCGCCAGCCTGGAGGAAGGTGACGTAGTCACGTTGATCGGGCGTGCCGAAGGCACCGACAGCCAGGGGTGGACCTGGGCACAGGTCACGATCCCCGGCGGGACGCAGGGCTGGATCGCGGCCGAACTGCTCAACCTGGGCGGCGTGGACTTCGCCAGCCTCCCGGTGACCGGCACGGCTGGCTCCGGTGGTGAGGCGGCTCCGTCGGGTGACGGCGCGGAGACCGTCAGCAGCCTGGAGGGGCAGGTCCGCAGCGCGGCGAATTTCCGCCAGGGGCCTGGCACCAATAACCCGATCATCACGCTGCTGTCGGCGGGCACGCCGCTGGTGGCGACCGGCCGCAACGCTGGCGCGGACTGGCTGGCCGTGACGGTTGACGGCCAGAACGGCTGGATCTGGGCGCAGTTGGTCACGCTGAACGGCAGCCGCACCAGCCTGCCGGTGGTGGACGGCCAGGCGCCCGTGGATGGGCAGGGCGGTGCAGGTGCCCCGGCCCCGGTCGCAGGCGGCCCCGGCCTCACGGGCTTCGGCTACGGCGCGCACGTGGACAGCTTCGCCTACCCGAACCTGATGCACAACGCGGGCATGACGTGGGCCAAGCGCCAGGTGCGCTACCGCGTCGGCATGTCGGGCGGCGAGGTCGGCTGGATGATCGACCAGGCGCACGGCAATGGCTTCAAGATCCTGCTCGGCATCGTCGGCTTCCCGCACGAGATGGGCACCCCCGGCTACTTTGAGGACTACGCCCGCTTCGTGGGTGAGGTCGCCGCGCTTGGCCCGGACGCGATCGAGGTCTGGAACGAGCAGAACATCGACCGTGAGTGGCCCACCGGCCAGATCGATCCCGCGCGATACACCCAGCTTCTGGCGCTGGCCTACAACGCGATTAAGTCCGCGAACCCCAACGTGGCCGTGATCAGTGGCGCCCCGGCCCCGACCGGCGCGGAAGGTGCCTTCGGCTCGGCGGCGGTCTGGAACGACAACCGCTATGTGGCGGGCATGGCCGCGGCGGGCGCGGCGCAGTACATGG
Source organism: uncultured Anaerolineaceae bacterium (assembly GCA_964526095.1). GTDB lineage: Bacteria > Chloroflexota > Anaerolineae > Aggregatilineales > Aggregatilineaceae > Aggregatilinea. The sequence goes on from CAZGLU010000142.1 coordinate 8,043, forward strand.
ACTGCATCGGCGCGCACTACAACGAGGGCATCATCAGCCCGACGCAGACCAGCGGCGACCCGCGCGACGGCTATTTCACCCGCTACTTCTGGGGCATGGTCAACACCTAGATCGGAAGAGCACACGTCTGAACTCCAGTCACCGCTCATTATCT
>CAZGLU010000143.1:0-8191 GCA_964526095.1 uncultured Anaerolineaceae bacterium
TCCCCTTTGCGCTCGACGCCGTGCTGCCGCAGCTTGAGGCGATCTTCGGCGCACCGTCCGGTGCAACCACTTCAACCGCAAGGTGACGGCGGCCTACGAGGGCGATCATGGCTCGGTGCGCGAGCCGGTTCAGGTCTGCTGGACCGACCTGACCTGACGGCGTACGTGACGCGCATCTATTCGTAGCTGGCGCTGGCTTCACTGGCTTCAAACGCCGGGCAGTTCTCCGCCTTCAACAAGACCAACAAGGCCCCCTGATGAGTCAAGGGGGCCTTGCCATGTGCGCGGAGGTGGTGAGGCCGCTCGCCCTGACGCGGCCTCACCCTATCAGAGCGCGACCTCAAGCGCCGTGAACGAGAGCGGCGGGAGTTGTAGCGTGATAGTGCCGTCGGCAACGTCGGGGGCGGGGATGGCCCGCGCGACGATGCAGTCGGGGTCGTCAAAGGTGTTGACGGCTTTCGGGTCCGTCCCGGCAAGCTGGTACGCGGACGTCACGCGGCTCGGGGTCAGCGCTTGCCAGCGCGCCTCAACCGTCACGCTGTCGGTCTGGTTCCGGTTCACGATGAAGACCGCGCCGGTGTCCGTCTCCGCGTTGTGGGACGCCGCCACGTCCAGCACGGGCACGCCGCCGAACTCGCGCGTTTCGACCACCGGCGCCTTGACGGCCACATCGAGCGCGTTGCCGGAGGCCATCCGGCTGAACAGCATGATCGGGTAATAGGTCGTGTGTTTGAGCAGGCCGTCCCGCGTCGTGGTGATCGGGGAGATCGTGTTGACGATCTGCGCCAGGCACGCGATCTTCAGCACGTCGGACTTGCGCAGGAACACGTTCATCCACTGCGCTACGACCAGCGCATCCTCGAGGTTATACACTTCCTCGCACAGATGGGGCGCCTCACTCCAGTTTCCTTCGCCGTCTCGGTCTTTGTACCAGACGTTCCATTCATCCCACGCCAGATACACGTCATGCTTCGAGCGCCTTTTGGCCTTGACGTACCGTAAGACGCCCGCCAGCGTATCCACGCAGTTTTCGAATTCGACGCTCAGCGCCAGATAGCTTGTGGTGTCATCTGCGAAGTTGGATGCATAGTGGTGCATCGAATGGTAGTTGACGTGTTCCCACGCGATCTCAAGCGTGATGCGATCCCAGTCCGGGTAGGTCGGCATCTGCGCGTGCGACGACCCGCACAACACCGCCTCGATGGAGGGGTCGTGCCAGCGCATCATCTTGATCGCCTCGAGCGCCTTCCGGCCGTATTCCTCGGCGGGCAGGTGCCCGATCTGCCAGGAGCCGTCCATCTCGTTGCCGATGCACCAATATTTCACACCGTACGGCTCGGCGTGGCCGTAACGCGCCCGCAGGTCGCTGTAGTATGTGCCCACGGGCGCATTGCAGTATTCGACCAGGTTGGCAGCATCCTGAATCGTGCCCGTCCCCATGTTGACCGCCAGGATCGGCTCGGCGTTCAGTTCCCGGCAGAAGTGGAGGAACTCGTCTGTGCCGAACTGGTTGGTTTCGATGGACTTCCAGGCGAGGTCCCGGCGCCGTGGACGCTGGTCCTTCGGGCCGATGCCGTCTTCCCAGCGATAGCCGCTCAGGAAGTTGCCGCCCGGATAGCGTATCGCGCGTAAGTTGAGGTCGCGCAGCGCTGCGAGGACGTCACGCCGCAAGCCGTGTTCGTCGGCGTGCGGCGACGCGGGATCGTAGATCCCTTCGTAAATGCACCGGCCCATATGCTCCGCAAAGCCGCTGAAGAGCAGGGGCGAGATGGGGCTGATAACCCGGTTCGTATCGATGTATACGGTTGCTTGTGCCATGTTAGCGTGCTTTCACCCGTCGAGGGATGCTGCCAGCAAAGATCAGATGCAGTTGCAGAAGCGTGTGGCCGCTCCGGCTCCCAGGGATCTCGAACGGTCCACACGCCTCCATCGTAAGCCTACTTCATTCCCGTGCCTGTGGCGGCGATGCCTTCCATGACCTGACGGCGCAGCAGCAGGAACAGCACGATCAGCGGAAGGGTCGCGAGTGTGGAGCCGGCCATCACGAGGTGATACTGTTGGCTGTACTGGTTGACAAGGTGGGCGATGCCGACCGTCAGCGGCATGTGGTCCGCCTGGCGGAACACGATCAGCGGCCAGAGCAGGTTATTCCAGTATTCCAGCGAGAACAGGATGAACAGGGTGGCGATCGCCGGGCGCGCATTGGGCAGCACCACCCGCAGGAATACCTGGTACTCGTTGGCGCCGTCCACCCGTGCCGCGTTGAGCATCTCATCGTCGATCGCCAGCAAATACTGGCGCATGAAGAAGATGCCGATGGGCGACGCGGCGAGCGGGATGATCGCCCCCCAGTAGGTTTCGATCATCCCCAGCTCGATGACCATCAAAAATAGCGACACGATCAGCAGATGGAACGGGATCATCTGCGATACCAGGATCAGGATGAACAACAGGTTGCGAAACCGGAAGTTGAACTTCGCCAGCGCATACCCGCCTGTGGTACACAGGAACATCGCCATGACCGCGAACCCGGCGGTCTGCGTGATCGAGTTGATGAACCAGCGTACGTAAGGCTGCTCGGCGAAGAGTTCCCGGTAGCTGTCCAGGGAGATGCGGGACGGAAACACGTCCATGGCGTCCACAAAGATGCGGCCTTCGGGACGCAGGGAGCTAACCACCATCCAGTACAGGGGAAAGAAAAACAGCACTGCCAGAAAGACGAACAACAGCGTCACTGCAAAGTGAGTCAGCCGTGCCTGTCGTCTAGAGCCGACTCGGGTCCGGGCTAAGGTGGCTGTCCGGTATGTCACGATGTCTAGCCCTCTTTCTGAAACACGCCGAAGAAACGGAACTGGATCAGCGAGAACACGAAGATGATCGCCGCCAGCACCACCCCCATCGCGGCGGCTGTTCCGAAGTTGAACGATGTGAAGGCGGTACGGTAGATGAGTAGCGCCAGCGTCAGCCCGCCATCCCCCGGTCCAGTGCCCCCACTGTAGAGGATGAACGGCTCGACAAATACCTGGTACCCGCCAATAATGCTGAGCACGATGACGAAGAATGTGGTCGGCCGGAGCAGCGGCAGGGTGATGCGGAAGAACATCTGATACGGGCGCGCGCCGTCAATCGCGGCGGCCTCGTACAGTTCCTTCGGGATGTTCACCAGGCCCGCGTTGAAATAGAGGATGTTGATCCCCGTCCAGCGCCATGTCGCCACCAGGATGAGCGAAGGCAGCGCGTATTTAGCCAGCTCCAGCCATCGTATCGGTTCTATGCCAAAGGATGATTGAAGCACCGCGTTGAGGAATCCACGCCGCGCCAGGATGAGGCTGAATACGGTTCCCGCCACGACCAGCGAGGTCAGCGCGGGCAGGAAAAGGACCGTTCGGAAGAGCGTGCTATAGTACACGTAACCGGAATTGAGCAGCACGGCCAGGATGAGCGGCAAGGGCACCAGGATCGCGATGGTGCCGATCGTATACCACGTCGTGTTGGTCAGTGCTTGCTCGAATCGCACCAGCTCGAACACGTTGATGTAGTTCTTGAAGCCAACCCACTCCTGGCTCGTGACTCCCTGAAAATTCTGGAAGCTCATGATGACCGCGCGCACAACGGGGTATAACTTGAATATGCCGAACACCGTGAGATAAGGCGCCAGGAATACGATGGGGACTACTCGCTTGTGATTGAGGATCGCGCCGACGGGACGCCAGAGCGTTCTGACAGAGGCCGTTATGGCTTGCATGGGCTTGCCTCGGAAGACCTGTGCTCGGAAGGAATATCGGGATTGTAAGTGTAAATTCCGGCAGGCACCACCGGTGTGATGCCTGCCGGTCGTCCGTTCAACTTAGTCGATCTCGGCGCCCATGGCGGCCAGTTCCGCCATAGCGTTGGCGAGGACTTCCTGGGGCGGCACCTGCTCCTCGATGAGGTCATACATCAAGGTCGTGCCGATGATGGTTGCGATTTCGGGATAGAACGGGCCGGTGTATTCCGGAGCGACGTTGCCCAGCCCAGCCTTGATGTGCTCGAAGGGCACTTCGCCGCTGAAGTCTTCCATGGTGATGAGCAGCGCCTCGTTGTCGTAAACGTCCAGGCGCATCGGGTCAAAGCCCAGCTCGGTCCACAGGGCCACGTTCGCCTCGTAGGTCAGCTTGGCGAAGGCCAGGAACTCTGCCGCCAGTTCGATCTTGTCCGGGTCGATCTGGTTGGTGATCGCCGTGCCGGTGCCGCCGCCCATGGCCGTCGTGTAGCCGCCTTCCTCGAAGATCGGCATCGGGCGCACGACGACGTCATTGGCCAGTGCGCTGCCCATGTCGTCGATGAAGCGGGTCATGTACCACTGCGGCATCCAGACCGACGCGACGCGGCCCTCTACCAGATCCAGGAAGTGATCGGGCGCGTGATGGTCACCGCCGGAGGCCGCCCGCGCGATGCCGTGCACGTGCACCAGGTCCTGCAGGAACTGGAGCGCGGCGGCGTTCTCCGGGCTGTCCAGGATCAGCTCGCCGTCCTCGTTGTAGCAGCCGCCGCCCATCATCAGCATGATGCCGCGAGCGGTATGCGGTCCGGTCGTCTCAAGCGTGGTCATGTAGATGTCGGGCGAGCCGTTGCCGTCCGTGTCCTGGGTCACCAGCTTGCCCGCCTCGATGTAGTCGTCCCAGGTCTTGATGCTGTCCACGTCAACCCCGGCCTCTTCCAGGATCGTCCGGTTGTAGAACATGACGAACGACCCGAGATGGTAGTCGATGCCGTAGTTGTGCCCGTTGGCATAGTAGGGGGCCAGCCTGGTTTCGATGATCTCGCCGCGGTACGGATCGATCGCCTCGTCCAGCGGGATCAACTGGATTTCGCCCTTGGTGAAGGTGGCGAACTTGCTGATCTCGATGTCGGCCAGATCCGGGGCGCCGCTGCCGACGAGCAGCGCCGACAGCAGGTTATCGTGCATCGCGTTGTATTCGAACGTTTCGTAGTTGATCTGGATGGGACGATCCGGGTTGGCTTCGTTCCAGCGCTCGGCCTGCGACTGCATGAACTGGCCGTGGCGGTCAACGAAGACCCACATGGTCAGTTCGGTCACGTCTTGAGCGCTGGTGACTGACAGGGGGATAACCAGGCTCAGCGCCAGTACCACGAGAAGGATTGGGTTCAACCGTCGAGACATTTCCTAACCTCCTTATGAAAAAATAGTCGATAGAGCGACAGCCGCATCCTTTTGCCCTGCTTGCCGGGACTTCGGCGCTGCATGGACTAAGGATCGCTGGCAAGTCATAACGGGAAATGTGTTTCGTAGGATGCTATATCGGAGCCTTAGGTTGGGTCGCCGGCCTGTTTTTGTCTGCTGACGGTTCACGGTCCCTGTTTACCCTTCGTAACGTGTCGCAGCGATCAAACAGTACAAACCTGCTGTTGATTGGCGGTGCCCCACCTTGTTTAATGAAAAAACGAACATTTCCAGCGTCGTTACGGGGCCATTTTAACGGTCAGCCTCGCGTAACGACGCCCGACACGGCTGAATCTATCATCACTATACTGCTCTCTGGCTATTCTTGTCAAGTTGTTGTAAAATGAAATCAAAAATTGTTTAATAAACAAAAACAGGCTCCAACGGGAACAAGCCATGAACAAATCAAAGGTGACGATGCGTGACATCGCCGCGGCTGCGGGTGTATCGGTGACCACCGTCTGGATGGTCATTCACGACAAGCCGGGGATCTCGCCCGATACGGCTGAGAAGGTCTGGGCTGCGATTAACGAGCTGGACTATAAGCCGCGGATGTCCGTCACCACGCCACACATGGATGCCGTGGGGCTTTGGATCGAGCAGTCATCGATCCCGGCGATCAGCGACGTGTTTTACGGCGATGTCATTCGCGGCGTCCAGGCGGAGGCCGAGCGCCTGAATATGCAGGTGGTTATCTCGGTGTTCGATCGGAACAAGCGTGGCTTTGACCTGAATGGGCTGATTCGGAATGTGCGCGGCGTGATCGTCGCCAATGACGGCGATCTGCCCCCGCAGACTGTGCTGCAACTCACCGCGCGGGATCTGCCGGTTGTGCTGATCGAGAGCTACATCCCCGGCCATAATTTCCCCTGCGTGCTGGGGGACAACTTCATGGCCGGTTACCAGATCACGCGCCATATCCTGGATCTGGGCCACCGCGATATCGCCATCCTGAAAGGCCCGTCGAAGTACAGTAGCCTCGTTGACCGTCTGCGCGGGTGTATGGCCGCCATGGCCGAGGAATTCCTGCTCTTCCCGCCGGAGTGGATGCCGGAACCCATGTCCGGGCATCCCCTCAAGGGGTATGTTCAGATGCAGGAGATCCTGGCACAGGCGCGCCGCCCCACGGCGGTGATTGCCATCAGCGACAAAACGGCGATGGGCGCGATGGAGGCGATCCGGGAGGCAGGGCTGCGCATCCCCGACGATATCGCGATCGGGAGTATTGATAACACGCGCGAAAGCCAGTTCACACGCCCCGCGCTCACGACCGTCCACATTCCCAAATACGAGATCGGCGTGCTCGCCATGCAGAAGCTGAATCGCATCATGATGGGCGAGGAACTCACCGCGTCCAAGAGTGTGGTGTACAGCGAGCTGATCGTGCGCGACTCCTGCGGCGCGACGCGCGGGGTCGCTAGCGCCGCGCCTGCCGCTACACGCCCAGGCCCGCCTCGATGACCGCCACGATGCGATCCACGTCGTAGATGCAGCCGTTCCAGGCGCCCCCGCTTGCCCGCTGGAGGGCCGCCCACAACCGCGAGTCGTCGGGCAGCTTTGCATGGGCGTGCAGGTCAGGGTGGGGCGTTCGCTCGCTTAACAGGCGTTCGGCTTCCGCGGGCGTCAGCTCGCGCCCGCCGGCCCCCACCAGGTTGATGTGCCCTTCGAGGGTGTTGCGGTCGATCACGATGTCGATCACGTCGCCGTCACGCAGCCTGCCCACCGGGCCACCGGCCAGCGCCTCAGGCCCCACGTGCCCGATACACGCCCCCGTCGAGACGCCGCTGAACCGCCCGTCCGTGATGACCGGCACGTGCTTCCCCCAGTCGAGGTACTTGAGCGCGGAGGTGAGTTGGTACGTCTCCTCCATGCCGGTCCCCAGCGGACCGATGCCGATCAGCACGATCACGTTGCCCGGCTCGACCGGCGCATCGGTCAGCCCCTTCACCGCTGCGACGGCGTCCTTCTCGCTGGTGAAGACCCGCACCGTCCCGCGCTTGCGGTAGACGTTGTCCGCGCCGACCACGCCCGGATCGATGGCCGTCGCCTTCACGACCGACCCCTGCGGCGCGATGTTGCCCACCGGGAAGACCAGTGTGCTGCTCAGCCCGTTCGCCCGCGCCCGGTCCGCGCTCATGATCACGTCGTCCGGGTCCACCCCCGCCTCGCTCGCCAGCCGCTCGCGGCAGACCTTCCGGCGCGCGCTCTGCGCCCACCAGTCCAGGTTTTCGCCGAGCGTCTGCCCGGATGCCGTCAGCACGTCCAGGTGCAGCAGCCCCATCTCACGCAGGTGCAGCATCACTTCGGGCACGGCCCCCGCGAAGAAGACCTGCACCGTCGGATGGTTGCGCGGGCCGTTCGGCAGCGCGTCCACCAGGCGCGGCACGCTGCGGTTGACGGCCTGCCAGTCCGCGACGGTCGGCAGGCGCAGCCCGGCCTCGTGCGCGATCGCGGGCAGGTGCAGCAGCAGGTTCGTGCTGCCCCCGACGGCGGCGTGTACCAGCATCGCGTTTTCCAGCGCCTCCTGCGTCAAAATGTCGCGCAGGCGGATTCCGGCGTCCTTCATGTGGAGCAGCGCCAGCGCGGACCGGTGCGCGATGTCCAGCCAGACCGGCTCGCCCGATGGCGCCAGCGCGCTGTGCGGCAGCGCCATCCCCAGCGCCTCCGCGATCACCTGCGACGTCGCGGCTGTGCCCAGAAACTGGCAGCCGCCCCCCGCCGAGCCGCACGCCCGGCAGCCCATCTCGGCGGCGTAGTCCAGCGTGATCAGGTCGTGCGCAAACCGCGCGCCGATCGTCTGGACGATGGCGGTATCCTCCGCCTCAGGGTCCGGCAGCGTCACGCCGCCGGGGACCACGATCCCCGGCAGTTCCGCCGTCCCGGCCAGCGCCATCATGATCGCCGGCAGCCCCTTGTCGCAGGTGCCGATGCCCATTACGCCCTGGCGCGTGGGCAGCGACCGGATCA
>CAZGLU010000144.1:0-6120 GCA_964526095.1 uncultured Anaerolineaceae bacterium
AAGAACGACCTGATGCTGAGCCTCGCGGCGAGCCTGACGGTCGGCTATTGGGAGGTCCCCGACGCGCTCGAACGGCTGCGTGCCGAGAACCAGGGCCTACGCCGCGAACTCCGGGCGCTGCGCGAGACCCTGCTTGAAGCCGAAACGGAACGCCTGTGGGAACAGGCCGCGCGCCGTGATGGGTATGTGCTGGTCAGTCAGGCGTTCGACGGGCGCGACGTGGCGGAGGTGCGCCAGATCGCGCAGCACCTGATCGCGCACCCGAAGACCGTGGCGCTGTGCGCCGTTACCGGCGACAAGGCGCAGTTGATCGCCGCGCGCTCGGACGATCTGCCGTTCGATATGGTGGACGTGCTCAAGCGCGGCCTGGCGGCGTGGGGCGTGGATCGCGGCGGCGGGCGGCCCTCCTTCGCCCAGGGCGGCGGGATCCGCGCCGATCTCGACCTGGCAGCCGCCGGGTTGGACGCCGCCGTGCAGGCGCTTGAGCGGCAAAACGAGGGATAGCACCGTGCAAGAAGTGGCACCTAACGTCTTCGTGGAGACCGGCTTTCAGCGCGTGACGGTGGGCGCGATCCTCACTGAAGCCGGGTACATCCTGGTCGACACGCCCCCATACCCTGACGAAGCCCAGTCCTGGCGCGACACGCTGGCGGAGCACTGCGACCGGCCGGTGGTCGCCATTGTGAACACCGATTGCCACCGTGACCGCTTGCTCGGCAACTGCTGGTTCGACGCGCAGGTGATCGTCGCGCATGAGGAGACGATCAACCAGGTGGCCCAGTACCCGACCACCCTGGCGGATGCGGCAGCCGACCTGCTGGCACAGCCCTTCTTCGAGCGGAGCGCCGTGGCCGGGATGCGGCTGCGCCTGCCTACGGTCGGGTTCACCCAGCGCATGCACCTGCGCTACGGCGAGACCGACGTGCTGCTGCTGGCGATGCCCGGTCCAACAGCCGGTAGCATCTGGGTCCACCTGCCGACGGAACGCATCCTGTTCACGGGCGACAGCGTATTGACCGAACAACATCCCTACATCAGCAGCGCCTGCACGAAGGAATGGCTGGAAAACCTCACGGCGCTGCGCCGCGCACGGTTCCCGGCGGATGTGATCGTGCCGGGGCGCGGCGGGCTGACCACCAAGGGCGCCACCGAGGTCGTGTCGAACTACCTGCGGCTGGCGCGGCGGCGGGTCTACAGCCTGTACCGGCTGGGCCGTCCCCGCTCGGATACGGCTACGCTCGTGCCGGAGCTGCTGGAGATGTTCCCCTACCGCGAGGCGGACAGCGAAAGCATCCAGCGCCGGATCAAGATCGGACTTGACCGGATCTACGAGGAATTCCGCCTCAACGACAAATCCGGCGACGGCGCCAAGCCGCACTGATCCGCGCGCGGCGCGGCACAGCACCGACTCTCCCATTCGCGCCACAGCCAAGCTGTGCTATACTGCGGGCGGAAAGCGAGTCGGGGATAGTAATAACGGGATTAGTGCGCGAATAGTCGGCGGGTACGGGGGACAGGAGACTGGCTATTGACCGGCGCGCCTGACGGCGCGACTGCATGCACAACCGAGCGCACCATGCCACCACATGCAACCGTCCTATTCGTGGAAGATAACGAGGATCTGCGCAAGAACGCCGCCTTAGTGCTCGACCTGGAGGGGTACGCCGTCCGGTTGGCATCCGACGGGCAGGACGCCCTCGAGATGCTTGAGCAGGGCTTCGTGCCGGACCTGATCGTGAGCGACATCATGATGCCGCGCGTGGACGGGTACGGGCTGTTCGAGGCCGTGCAGCGGATGCCACACCTGCGCGGGATCCCGTTCATCTTCCTCACGGCGCGTGGCTCGCGGCAGGACATCACCGCCGGGCGGCAGCTTGGCGTGGACGATTACCTGGTCAAGCCGTTCGACCCGGAGGACTTCCTCGCCACCATCGAGAACAAGCTGCGCCGCTCCAGGGACATCCACGCGCTCGCAGCCCAACGCCTGGACAACGCGCGCTCGCTGCTGGTGCAGGTCCTGTCGCACGAGCTGCGCACGCCGATCACGTATGTGACCGGCGGCTTCGCACTGCTGGCGGAGGAGCTGAACGCGAAGAAAGACACGCTCAACCCGCGCGATATCGAGGTGAGCCTCAACCTGATCCAGAACGGGACGCAGCGGCTCAACCGGCTGGCCGAGCAGACCGTCGTCTACACGCAGATCATCAGCGGCGCGGCCGCGCAGCACGTGGCGGAGGTCGGGGAACCGCTCGAATTGGAGGCGCTGATCTACGACGCGCGGGCCGCACACCGCCGCTTCATCGAGGAGCGGGAGATCGAGATCCGCCAAAGCTCGTCGGGGCCTGAGCCGATCACTGTAATGGGGCTAAAGGACCTGCTCGTGACCGCCTTCGGGGAGGTCCTGCACAACGCGATCCGGTACACGCCGGTCGGCGGGCAGATCGACATCCGCCTGGGGACCGAGGAAGGCGTCGGCGTGCTGACCATCCGTGACGACGGCCCCGGCATCCCGCCTGAGGATCAGGAGACGATCTGGGAGGTCCTCGTTCAGTCCAACCGGGAGACGAACGAGCAGCAGGGCGCCGGGATCGGGCTGCCCATCGCGCGCGGCATCGTCGAGGCACACCGGGGCCGCATCGACCTCAACAGCGCGCCGGGTCGCGGGACGGAGGTCACGTTCCGCCTGCCCCTCGCCAACCTGCCCTCCGGCTAAACGCCCAGCGTCGCCCCACCGTCCACCAACACCACCTGCCCCCGGATCATCGCCGCCTCAGCCGAGCAGAGGAACACCACCACGGCGGCCACATCCTCCGGTTGCACGACCCTGCCCGCCGGCGTGCGTTCCAGGGCATAGCGCACGCGCTCCTCGAAATGCTCGCGCATCTCCGGGAAGTGCTGGAGCGCGTCGGTGTACACCATCCCGGCGGACACGGCGTTAACGACGATGTTCATCGGCGCAAGCTCAACGGCGAGGTAGCGCGTCACCGCCTCCAGCGCGGCTTTCGACGCGCCGACGACGACGTATTCCGGCAGGACGCGCGCCGCGCCGACGCTGGAGATGTTCACGATCGCGCCGCCGCCCCGCGCCTCCAGGTGGGGCGCGGCCCGCTGCGCGAGGAACAGCGCCGCGCGGGCGTTGATGTTCATCGTCCAGTCCCACCCCTTGACGCGCTGCTGCATGACCGGGCGGTTGTAGCCAGAAGCGGCGTTGTGCACGACCACGTCGAGGCCGCCCAACGCCTCGACCGACCCATCCACCAACGCCTGAATGTCGTCCGGATCGCCCACGTCTGCGCGGGCGAGATACACACGCCGTCCCAGCGCCTCGACCTCGGCAGCGGTCGCCTCGGCGGGCGCGCGGTTACGAAAGTAGTTGATCACCACGTCGGCGCCTTCCCGTGCGAAGCGCAGCGCGATCGCCCTGCCGATGCCGCGCCCGCTGCCCGTGATCAACGCGACCTTGCCCCTAAAGCGCCCCGATGTCTCCATGTCGTCCCCTTATCTACACCGCCGGGCGAACCCCGAAGGCGGTGTTATCTCCGTCATGGCTGGCACAGATGATGTGCGTTCAGACCTCACCCCCCGGCCAATCAAGTTGGCGAGGGGGAGAAAAAACGGCTCTCCGCGCGTCATGTAGGGGCGGGTTTCCACCTGCCCCAACCGCCCCCTCCCCCAGCCACTAAAGCGGCTCGATGCGGATCGTGTCGAGGGCGAGCCACTGCGTGTCGGGCGCGGCGACGTAGCCGAACCGGAAGCGGCCCTGCGGCGTCACCACGGCGTACTGGTTGTCCATCCAGGCGATGAAGCCGAGCGGGCCGCGCGGCGCGTAGGGCGTGCTGTGGACCGGCGCCCCGTCCACCGCGAAGCGCACGGCATCCCGGCCCCACTCCAACGTGTAGGTGTGCGGCTCGGCCAGATCAACGGGCAGGAGCGCCTCGGACGCGCCGACCGCCCACTGCCCCACCGGCCACAGCCGCCGGTAGAGGGCGGGGATCCGCATCAGCAGGAAGCCGAGCGGCGCGAACGGCGCGAGCAGCAGGAACGGCAGGCGGCTGGCGTCCAGCACGGCGGCCTTCCAGCCCCAGCCGGGCACGCCTTTCGCAAGCGCCATGTTGTTGGGCGGCGACCCGAAGAAGAACCAGGCCGCACGCGGCAGGCGCGGCACGTCGCGCAGCACAGGCACGAACGGCTGGTTCCAGAACCCGAAGCCCGCCGTCCCACGCAGCGCGTCCGTGGGATGCGAGGCCCAGGCGCGCACCGTCAGGCGCAGCGGCGGGCGCCAGGGATAGGCCCGGCGCGGCAGGCCCACGTAGTCGCTGATCTGCGCGTCACTATATTGCCGCTCGCTGGCCGAGTCCAGCACGCAGCGCAGGACGCCCGGTTCATGCTCCAGGCGCGCATCTCCGACGGTCCACGCGGACCAGCGCCCCGCCCACCCGTCGTCGTCGAAGGTTTCCGTCACCGGCGTGCGCGTCACAGGGGCCATCGGGCCGGTCCTCAACTAAACGCGGCTAGGCTGTCTGCCGGACCAACCGCTCCAACTCGCCCCGCACATCGGTATCGTGGCGGTAGAGGATGGCGTGCATACCCACCGCCTGCGCGCCGTGCACATGAGCCAGCACGTCGTCCACCATCACCGCCTCCTCCGGCTGGACGCCCAGCGCGTTCAGGGCGATGCGGTAGGCGGTGCGGTCGGGCTTCATCACGCCGATCTGGGACGAAATCAGGATGTGATCGAACAGGGGCGCGAGGCCCAACGCCTCGATCTTACCCGCCAACCCCGGCACGTCGTTGCTCAGCACGGCGGTGCGCCACCCTTGTTCGTGCAGCTCGCGCAGCAACTCGACCAGCCGGTAATTCAGGCGGTCACCGCTGTAGTAATCCTTGACCAACTCCGGGATCAGGTCGCGCGACATGCGCAGCATCTCGGCCACGCCATTCCAAAACACCTTCTCGCTCACACGTCCAAGCTGGGCCTGGATCCACAGGTCGCTGTGCTGCACGGCACGCTCGACGCTGCCGGTGGGCAGGCCGAGCCGGGCGTCCCAGGCGTGGCGCGGGCCGGGGTCCTCCGTGCGCACGACGACACCGCCAAAGTTGACCACTATCGCTTTAATCATGATCGATTCTGTGTTAAAGTCTGCTCATTGAGGGTCCAGGCTTAATCATACCATACGGCAGGCGGAACAGCAGACAGGTAGTATGGCAACTTCGACCAACAAGGCAGCATCCCGGCGCTCCGAACAGGGCACCCTGCGCTTCTACGAGCGGTGGTGGATCCTGGCGAACGCCATGACGGACGGCCTGCTCTACCAGTTGTGGCGCGCCCTCGCCCGCTTCAGCAAGCAGGGCACGCGTGAGGCCGCCGCGCTGTCGTACTACGCGATCTTCTCCCTGTTCCCGCTGATGCTGCTGCTGTTGATCCTGATCGGGACCGTGCTCGGCCCGGCGGCGGCGCACGACCAGATCACCGACGTGCTGCGCCTGTTCCTGCCCGCCTCGACCTCGGACTTCATTCAGGAGAACATCGCGGAGGCGCTCCGGCAGCGCAGCGGGTTCGGGATCATCGCGGGCGTGACGCTACTCTGGTCGGCGCTCGGCCTGTTCTCCGGCCTGTCGTCGGCCCTCAGCCGCACGTTCCGCGACACGAACCCGCGCAACACGTGGCAGCAGCGCCTGTTCGGGCTGGTGATCGTCCTGGCGCTCGGCGCGCTGCTGCTGGCGTCGCTCGCCACGACGGTGATCTTCGGGCTGATCGACCTCGTGGTGTTCTACCGCTCTGCCTCGTGGATCACGATGGGCGCGCTGATCATCCCGCTCAGCCTCAGCGTCGCGATCTTCGCGTTCCTGTACCGCTTCGTGCCGCGCCGCCGTGTGCGGTGGGACGCGATCTGGGTGGCGGCGTTCGTAGGCGGCGGGACGTGGGAGGTCGCCAAGCGGCTATTCGCGTGGTACCTGGACAACCTCGCGTCGTACAACACCGTGTACGGCCCCGTCGCCACGCTGATCATCACCATGTTCTGGATCTACATCACCGCGATCCTGGTGCTGCTGGGCGCGGAGGTGTGCGTTTCCCTCGACGACTGGATGAGCAAAAGGTCGGTGGGGAACGTAGGGTTC
>CAZGLU010000144.1:6130-8181 GCA_964526095.1 uncultured Anaerolineaceae bacterium
CAACGAATCCGTTTAAGCCCGCCGCGATCACTCGGATCACTCGCGGATCAGCACGTAGACCAGACCTTCCCGGCGCGGGTCGTACGCCTCGTCGCCGCAGCCGTTCGTGCGCAGGTGGACGCGCAGGCCCACCTGGGCGAACAGCGCCTCCATGTCAGCCCTTGAGGGCCACCACGTCCGGCGCCAAAACTCCGTGCGCTCGTGGTCCGGCCCGAAGACGACCGTCTGCGCCTCGTAGGTGCGGTGGGCGCCGTCAAAACGCTGGCGGTAGATCGCCGCGCCGCCGTCCCATTCGTCCCACTCGTGGACGCGCTCCGGCAGCTCCGACTGCCAGTCATCCATGCCGATCAGCAGGCGTCCGCCGGGCCGCAGGAGGCTCGCCACGCCCCACAGCGCGTTGCGCACCTCGGTGCGGTTCGCGAACCACGTCAGCAGGTTGCCGCAGAACTGCGCCACGGCGTCGAACTCGCCGCGCAGCGGCAGGTTCGCCGCGTCCGCCTCGACCCAATTCACATGCAGGCCGTGGCGCCGCGCGTTGTAACGCGCGACGGCCAGCAGGTCCCGCGAAAGATCGACCCCGGTCACGTGCAAGCCATGTGCGGCCAGCGGCAGGCTGTGCCGCCCCCAGCCGCAGCCCAGGTCCAACACCCGGTCGCCCCGGCGCAGGTTCAGGTGCCGCAGCGCGAACCGGATCTCATGCTCGGTATTCTGTGCCCATGTGACGGGCGCCTGGCCGGTGATCATCCGGCGCGCCCAGCCCGCCGCCACGCGGCGGAACCAGTCACTGTTCGCCTTCGTTCGGTCCGTCGTGGTGAGTGTTTGCGTCCTCACGGCCAGACTTCCTTTCCTCGGCGACACGGGCAAGCCAACCACCTAACCGTTGCGCTTCAGTTTGCCCGTGCGCTTCGTGTACTGCTCTGCCCGCTGGAACAGGTAGACGCCCAGCGGCAGCATCACGATGCCCATCAACAGCAAGGGCCACACGTAGTTTGTCGGCTGTTCGGTGTTCGCTCCCGGCAGCAGCGCGGCGCGCATCCCCTCCAGCACGTAGGTCGCGGGCGAGAGCCGCGAGAAGAACTGGAGCCAGTCCGGCAGCACGCTCACCGGGTAGTACACGCCCGAGACCAGCAGGAACACAGCCTGCACGATGTTGGTCATCTGGGCGCCACGTTCGGGATACAGCAGCGGCAAGATCGAGGCCACGACGCCGATCCCTACAAACGATACGCTGCCAACAAGCAGAATGATCACGGCGCTCATGAAGTCCGCGCCCGCAAAGCTCAGGTCAAAGAACGCCGCCACCACGGCCCCGATCACAGCGGTGAACAGGAACGAGTACAGCACGGCGAACAGCGTCTGCCCGATCATCTGGTTGAAGCGCCGGACGGGGGCCATGAACGTGTACTCGATCGTGCCCTCCCAGCGCTCCCAGGCGATCATCTCGCTCACGTTGTTAAAGATGCTCGACAGGAAGTGCCACACCAGGGTACCGACCAGCAGGTACGCGATCAGGTAGCTGGTGTCGATGCCCTCCTGCCCGGTGATCGCCCCGGCCCCGGCCCCGATGAACGTGACCGAGAGGGCGTTGGCGATGGAATAGACCAGCCAGACGACTTCCCATCCCCAGTAGCGTTTGACGAGGTTGAAGTTGCGCGCCACAAACGCATAGGATTGGAGCGCTTCCAACCGCACGCTGCGCATCATAGCTGATCTCCTTTACTCCAGAACTCGCTGCGGTTCAAAGTCCGCCAGGTCATCTTGTTCGACGAGCTGCTTGCCCGTCAGTTCCATGAACACCTCTTCGAGCGTCGGCTCGTGCCCGTTGCGGCGGACCAGCCGCTTCAGCCCGGCGGGGGTATCCAGTGCGACGATCTTGCCGTCGTCCAGGATCGCGATCCGGTCACACAGCGCGTCGGCCTCGGCCATGTCGTGCGTCGTGATCAGGATCGTCGCCCCGTGCACATCGCGCAGCTCATTCACGAAGGACTGCACCTCTATCTTGGAGCGCGGGTCCAGGCCGGTCGTCGGCTCGTCCAGCAGCAGCAGGATCG
>CAZGLU010000145.1:0-380 GCA_964526095.1 uncultured Anaerolineaceae bacterium
CAGCTGCTCCCCCTTCTCGCTGCCCGTGTCGATCAGGTAGTGGTCGTCTACCTCGGTCATGTGCAGGTCGTACACGGGCGGCGCGGTGAGCGTGCCCATGTCCTTGCAGAAGCAGGCGTCGTCGCACGGCTGGAGGCACTCGATCCCGATGATGAAGATCTGCTCGCGCCGCGCGATGTAATGCTCGTCCGCGAAGCCCTCTGCGAAGACCTTGTCGTAGAGCACGATGCCGTTCATGTCGCACGTGTGGACGCCGAAGATCACGGTCGGCTGGACGTCCTGGAACACCGGATGCACCTCCATCTTGCTGGAGCCGCTTTCGTCGGTGCTCGTGTGGAACTTGAACAGCACTTCACGTTGGGGCAGGAAATACTTTAGAT
>CAZGLU010000145.1:390-8168 GCA_964526095.1 uncultured Anaerolineaceae bacterium
TGGGGGGGGAGGATGGTGGTGGGGTAATTCAACTGGAGCTGGTCTGCTTGCTGGATGTCGTCGAACGCGTAGCCGTGGTGGGTCTTCACCGGGCCGACCACCCGGAACCCCACTTGCAACGCTTCAACGAACGCGGGCAGATGCTCCTTCGCGAGCATGTAAAGGCTCATGAGCTACTCCGCCGTGGCTGAATAACAATTTCGCGAACAAGTGAGCTTGAGAAATTTTGAACAATCGCTCTCTATTAGAGTATCAGGCATGGGGGGGCTTGCTAGTGGTGCTTGGCAGTGTTTGCGATGACGACCATCACTTCCCCGGCGCGGCGGAGTTGTCACCTGAGGATGCGCGTGCTTATGATCATGGTGACCCTACATGTGACATCTTTCAAAGTGGGTGGCTAGTGGAGGATACAAGGATGACTAAACGTAGCGTTCCCCTTCTGATCGTGGCGGTGCTGGCGCTGTCCGTGCTGGTGGCCGCGCCGGGCGAGGCGTCGGACCCGGCGCAGATCACCACGCAGTCGCCGGTCCCGTTCCAGCTCACCGAGGTGGCGAGCGGCTTCCAGCGGCCGATATACCTGACCTATCCCAACGACGGGACGGGCCGTCTGTTCCTCGTGCAGCAGAACGGCATCATCTGGGTGTTGGACGAGAACTACAACCGGATGG
Organism: uncultured Anaerolineaceae bacterium; assembly: GCA_964526095.1. Classification (GTDB taxonomy): domain Bacteria; phylum Chloroflexota; class Anaerolineae; order Aggregatilineales; family Aggregatilineaceae; genus Aggregatilinea. The sequence goes on from CAZGLU010000145.1 coordinate 1,059, forward strand.
AAACGCCGTTCTTAGACGTCTCCGACCGCATCAGCCAGGAGGCGCTCGGCAGTGACTACACCGAGCGCGGGCTGCTGGGGCTGGCCTTCTCCCCGGATTACGCTGAAAGTGGCGCCTTCTACATCAACTACACCGACCGCAACGGCAACACCGTCCTGGGACGCTACACGGTCTCCGCCGACGATCCGAACGTGGCGGACGCGGGCAGCGAGCAGGTCATCATGCAGGTCGAGCAGCCCTATGCCAATCACAACGGCGGGCACCTTGCCTTCGGGCCGGATGGCTACCTGTACATGGCGCTCGGCGACGGCGGGAGCGGTGGCGACCCGCTGGGCAATGGGCAGAACCTCGGCACGCTGCTCGGCACGATCATCCGCATCGACGTGGTGAACGTGCCGGAGGGCGAGACCTACGGCGTGCCGGAGTCGAACCCGTTCTTTGACGACTTCACCGCCAAGCCGGAGATCTGGGCGTGGGGGTTGCGCAACCCGTGGCGCTTCAGCTTCGACCGCGAGACGGGCGACCTGTATATCGCGGACGTGGGCCAGAACGTCTACGAGGAGGTGAACTTCCAGCCCGCGGACAGCCCCGGCGGCGAGAACTACGGTTGGAACGCCTATGAGGCGTCGCATCCCTTCGCCGGGGGCGGCCCGGCGGCCTCCGACGACCTTGTGATGCCGGTGGCGGAATATGACCACGGCGACGGGTCGTGCTCGGTGACGGGCGGCTACGTCTATCGCGGGCCGAACGTGCCGGAGCTGCAAGGCTACTACCTGTACGGCGACTGGTGCAACGGCAAGCTGTACTGGCTGAAGCGGGACGAGGCGGGCGCGTGGCAGAGCGGCGTCTCTCTCGAAGGCGGCCCGCAGATCGCGTCGTTCGGTGAGGACGCGGCGGGCAACCTGTACCTGATCGACTACAACGGCTCGCTCTACCGCTTCGACGCGGTGGGGTAGGCGCCGCCGCCCCGTCGGCATGAGACTCAACGCGCCCCCGGCTGCGAGAAGCGAAACGCGGCCGGGGGCGCTACAATTAACTGCCGGTGGAGGCAGGAGGCTCAGATGGTGCCAAAAACGGTTGAAGTCCAGGGGACGGAAACATCTCTACAGGAATTACTCGATCTCGTTCGGGAAGGGACGGAAGTTGTCCTCATGGATGGAGATAAACCCCTCGCACGCGTGGAGCCTCTATGGACGGGAAAACGCATCCCCGATTTACATCCCGGCGGCTGGATCAGCGATGACTTTGATGCGCCTCTGCCTGATGAATTTTGGCAGGGTGAGGAATGACTTAGTTGCTAGATACGCATGTCTTTCTCTGGTGGGCGATGCAGTCATCACGGCTTTCGCCCAAAGCTTTCGCGCTCTGCCAAGACGCGACAAATATTCTTAAGCTCAGCGTAGCGAGCGTCTGGGAGATCCAAATCAAGGAACAACTGGGCAAACTCAGGCTTCCTGCCCCCTTAGCTGACATCGTTGAGACTCAGCGGGACCGCAATCGAATTGAATTGCTCTCGATTGAGCTTGAGCACGTTTTGGGGCTGGCGAACCTGCCTACGTATCACAAAGACCCTTTTGATCGGCTGTTAATTGCGCAGGCCCAAGTTGAAGGGCTTGTGTTGATCAGTGGTGATGCGCGCCTTGCCGAGTATCCCATTGAAGTCGTGTGGTGACCGGAAGACGTGTAACTGCACCTGACCTGATGGCGGCTAAACAGATAGAAGTGGCCTTTCTGCCCCTCGACTAAAAGGTTTCTGCCCACTGCGTCGAAGCGATTGAATAGGCGCCGCCGCCCCGTCGGCATGAGACTCAACGCGCCCCCGGCTGCGAGAAGCGAAACGCGGCCGGGGGCGCTGCATTCCCCGTTAACTCCCCGCACTTCCGCCCTGTCCCGATGGATGCCAGGGTACTTTACGCCGTGCAGAAGTCATGCTACACTGAATCCAGATGTGTAAAGGATTACGTAATCGTTTACACATCGGACTAACTAGTGTTAGATGATGCCTTCGCTGTCCGCGCCGCCCGGCTCACTTTACTTTAGGTAATAGGAGTTTGTGCGATGGCTTCCGATCCCGCTCCCCGCCCGTTACTGAGAATCGAGAACGTGACCAAGACTTTCGGCGCGGTGGAGGCGCTTAAGGGCGTCAGCTTCACCATCGACCGGGGCGAAGTGGTGGCGTTGGTGGGCGACAACGGCGCCGGTAAGTCCACGCTGGTCAAGATCCTCTCCGGCGTGTACCGGCCCACGAGCGGCACGTTCTGGCTGAACGACCGGGAGTGCCAGTTCGAAAAGCCCGCCGATGCGCTGGAGGCGGGTATCGAAACCGTCTATCAGGACCTGGCGCTGATCGAGCAGATCGACGTCGCGGGGAACGTCTATCTGGGCCGCGAGCGGACCCGCTGGGGCCTGCTCGGGCGGCTGCTGGGCATCCTCGACTATCCCACGATGCGCAAAACCACCGCCGCCTCCCTGAGCGACCTGCACATCAAGATCCCGGCTCCGACGATGGCCGTGCGCAGCATGAGCGGCGGGCAGCGGCAGGCTGTGGCGATCGGCCGGGCGGTGATGTGGGGGCGCGAGCTGCTCATCCTGGACGAGCCGACGGCGGCGCTCGGCGTGGATGAAACCGAACAGACCCTGCGCATGATCGAGAAGCTGCGCGACCAGGGCCTGACCTTCCTGGTGATCAGCCACAACATGCAGGACGTCTACCGCATCGCAGACAAGGTCGTGGTGCTGCGCCAGGGGCGGCACGTCGCCACGCTGCGCAAGGAAAACACGTCGATGGAAGAGATCGTCGCCTATATCACGGGCGCCAAAGAGATGCGGCCGGCGTAACGGGGGAACAGCCTGTGGCGACGATGAAGGATGTGGCGGATTACGCCCAGGTCTCGGTTGCGACCGTCTCGCGCGTGATCAACCAGAACGGCTATGTCAGCCCGAAGCTGCAAGCCAAGGTGCGTGCGGCGATGGAGGCGCTCAATTACCATCCGAGCGCGCCCGCGCGCAGCCTGCGCCGCCAGGAGACGATGACGATCGGCGTGCTTGTGCCGCAGATCAACCACATGTTTTTTGGCACGCTGGCCTTCGCCATCGAACGGACGATCTTCAACGGCGGCTACCAGGCCCTGATCTGCAGCGCGGAGGAGGACCGCGACAAAGAGGACGCGTACATCGAGAGCCTGCTGCGCCAGCGGGTTGATGGCGTGATCCTGGTGCCGACGGGCCACAGCCCGGCCAACATCGAGCGCCTGATGCGGCAGAACGTCCCGGTGGTGCTGCTCGACCGCACCCTGCCCGGCCTGGAGGAAGTCAGCCGGGTGACCAGCGACAACGAGATCGGCGGCTACCTGGGCGCGCGGCACCTGCTGGAACTGGGGCACCGGCGGATCGGCCTGATCGGGACGTCCAACCACAGCACGCCGATGATCCAGCGCCTGGCCGGGGTCAACCGCGCCTTTGCGGAGTTCGGGCTGGAGTATGACACGGGGGTGCTGGTCGCCAGCACGTTGTACCAGTACAGCGCCGGTTACGAGGCGACGCGGGGCTTTTTCGACAGTCCGCAGCCGCCGACGGCGGTCTTCTCGTTCACCGACGTGATGGCGCTGGGCGTGCTCCGTGCCGCCGCCGAGATGGGGCTGCGCGTGCCGGGGGACCTCTCGGTGATGGGGTATGACGGCCTGGAGATGACCGCTTATAGCTCCCCGAAGCTCACCACCATCTCCCAGCCCGTGTACGCGATGGGTGAAGCCGCCGCTCAATGCCTGCTCAAACAGATGCGCGGCGAGCTGCTTGAGCCGCAGACGATCATATTTCCCGCCGAACTGGTGATTCGCGAATCGACCGCTCCGCCTGAAGTGAGGACTGGACCATGAGGATCAGGGCATCGAGCCGTATCCCGGCGCTGCGTACCGACCGTGCGCCGGTCGGGGACTTTTTCGCCCGCTACGGGATCGTCTTCATCCTGCTGGTGATGCTGGTGGCCTTCTCGCTGCTCTCGCCGGTGATCCGGGGCCAGCAGTACTTTCTGACGTCGCGCAACCTGATCCAGATCGCGCAACAGGCGGCCATCAACGCCATCATCGCGGTGGGCATGACGTTCATCATCACCAGCGGCGGGATCGACCTCTCCGTCGGCTCGATCGTGGCGCTGGGCGGGGTGCTGGCCGCCATGGCCATGCGCGATACCAGCGCCGGGCCGTACGGTGGCTTCGCGATCGCGGTGCTGGTGGGCTTGCTGTGCGGGCTGTTCAACGGGGTGCTGATCACACGCATCCGGCTACCGGCCTTCATCGCAACGTTGGGCACGATGGGCATCTTTCGCGGGCTGGCGCTGGTTATCAGCGAGGGGCGGCCGATCTATGGCTTCGGGCGGGACTTCCTGCGCATCTTCGCGGGCGATGTCGGCCCCTTCCCTACATCCGTCGTGGTTGCGGCGATCGTGGCGGTGGTGGGCTGGTTCATCCTGTCGCAGACACGGTTCGGCAAATACACCGTGGCGATCGGCGGCAACGAGCAGACGACCCGGCGCGCGGGCATCCCGGTCAACCGCTACAAGCTGGGGATCTACAGCCTGAGCGGGCTGCTGACCGGCGTGGCATCGGCGCTGCTGCTCGCGCGGCTCAGCTCCGGCGATCCCACGTACGGCAGCGGGTTCGAGCTGGACGCGATCGCGGCGACCGTCATGGGCGGCACCAGCCTGGAGGGCGGCGAAGGCTCGATCAGCGGGACGATCGTCGGCGCGCTGATCATCAGCATCATCCGCAACGCGATGAACATCTTCAATGTGCCGAGCTACTGGCAGCAGGTCGTGATCGGCTCGGTGATCGTGTTGGCGGTGGTGCTCGACCAGTGGCGCAAGGGGCAGACTCAGCAGGAATAGCCGTCCAGACCGGCGCCGGGGCAGAACTCGCCCGGCCGCAGGGTATCACAGACCGTGGGCATTCGGCGGACGACCGAGGAAAGGAGGGTTGATGGGGCGGAAGCGCAGTGCCGGAAATACATCCCTTTCTGCACAATATTCGTTGAACGGAGGAACTACCCATGCGTAAGCGCACTCCCATTTTGCTGGTTCTGCTTGTCACACTGGTCCTGGCGCCGCTGGCGGTGCCCGTCACGGCTCAGGATGACGGGATCAAGATCGGCGCGCTGATCAAGAATGAGTCGAACTCGTTCTTCCTGACGATGAAGGAAGGCTACGAGTTCGCAGCCGAGCGCTACGGCGTCGAGATCGTGGTCGGCAGCACGCCGACGGAGGATGCCGCCGACGAACAACTCGCGATCCTGGAAAGCTGGCTGAACGAGGGTGACTTCGATGCGTTCATCGTGACGCCCTTCCGCGCCACCAGCCTGAACAGCGCGCTGGCCCGCGCGACGGAAGAGGGCATCCCGATCATCAATATCGACGAGCTGATCCCGCCTGATTCCCTGGCCGAGAGCGGCATCAAGCTGGAGGCGCAGATCGCGTCGAACAACGTGTACGCCGGGTCGCTGGCCGCTCAGTTGTTCGCGGAGCGGCTGCCGGAGGGCGCGCAGGTCGCGGTGATCGAGGGCGCGCCGGGCACGACGAGCAGCATCGACCGCGTGACCGGCTTCACAGAGACGGCCGAGGCGCTGGGGTTCGAGGTGGTCGCCAGCCAGCCCGCGAACTGGGACCGCGCCGTAGCCTACAACGTTGCCACGAACATCCTGCAAGGTAATCCGGACGTGCGGGGCATCTTTGCCGCGAACGACGGCATGGGCCTCGGTGCGGTCGAGGCGGTTGAGGCCGCCGGGCTGTCGGACCAGGTGATCGTCGCCAGCGTGGACGCGATCGAGGAAGCCCTGGTGGCGGTGGAAGAGGGGCGTCTGGCGGGCACGGTCGCGCAGTACCCCGACGAGATGGCCGTCCTGGCGGTCGAAGCCATGCTCAAGGTCCTGGAGGGCCGCCCGATCGCCCCGGAGATCGACTCGCCGGTGGTCATCATCACGCAGGACAACCTGGACACGGCGGGCAGCCAGTTGGGCGACCCGGCCCTGCCGGAGTATCACTTCGGCGCGCTGGTGAAGAACCTCAGCAACCCGTTCTTCCTGACGATGATGGAGGGCTACGAGAAAGCGGCGGAGGACTTCGGCCTCAACATCACCATCGGCAGCACGCCGACCGAGGACGCGGCGGAGGAGCAACTCGCGATCCTGGAAGGGTGGCTGAACGAGGGCGGCTTTGACGGATTCGCCGTGACGCCGTTCCGTGCGACCAGCCTGAACACCGCCCTCGCGCGCGCGGCTGAGGAAGGCATCCCCGTGATCAACCTGGACGAGCTGATCCCCGCCGACGCGATGGAAGGGCTGAATATCGCGCAGCAGATCGCCTCGAACAACGTGCGCGCCGGGAGCCTTGCCGGGCAGCGTGTGTTGGAGCTGGTGCCGGAAGGCTCGCAGGTCGCGGTCGTGGAAGGCGCGCCGGGCACGACGAGCAGCATCGACCGTGTGACCGGCTTCGTCGATACGGTGACTGCGGGCGGCCTGGAAGTGGTCGCCAGCCAACCCGCGAACTGGGACCGGGCCGAAGCCTACAACGTGGCGACGAACATCATCCAGGGCAACCCGGACATCCGCGCGATCTTCGCCGCGAATGACGGCATGGGCCTCGGCGTGGTCGAGGCAGTTGAGGCCGCCGGGCTGTCGGACCAGATCGTGGTCTTCAGCGTGGACGCGATTGAGGAGGCGTTGCAGGCTGTGGCCGATGGCCGCCTGGGCGGGACCGTCGCCCAGTTCCCGGACGAGATGGCTTACCTCGCCATCGAAGGGTTGATCAAGGTGGTTGAGGGCCGCCCGGTTGCGCCGTTCGCGGAGTCGCCGGTCGTGCTGTACACGCAGGAGAACCTGCCCGGCTAGGACGTCTTGCCGGATCGGGACGTAAAGACATGTAAAGACGTGGAGGCTCACCAGGGGCCTCCACGTTTTTTATTCCCGCGCGCCCACCACCTCGACGCGGTTGCTCAACGCCCCGATCCCCTCGATCTCCACGCGCACCACGTCGCCGTCGTGCAGCTCGCTGACGCCCGCCGGGGTGCCGGTCAGGATCACGTCGCCGGGCAGCAGCGTCATCACGCCGCTGATGAACGCGAT
>CAZGLU010000146.1:0-7353 GCA_964526095.1 uncultured Anaerolineaceae bacterium
CGCGGGCGGTCTTGGCGCGCAGGCCCATCAGCTCCTTGATCGCGCGGCTGGTGCGGCCCTTGGCGATCGATTCGATCAACGTGCCGGCGGTGATCAGGGTGATGATCGAGGCCGCCGTCTCGAAGTAGACGTGCCCGCCGATCACCCCCAGCGTGACGACGATGCTGTAGAAGTACGCCACGCTGGAACCCATCGCCACCAGCACGTCCATGTTGGCCGAGCCGTTGCGCAGCGACTTGTAGCCGCCGACGTAGTACTCGCGCCCGGTGTAGAACTGCACCGGGGTCGCCAGCGCCCAGAACAGGACGTTCACCCACGTCGCGTGGGACCAGTGGCCCAACAGCCCGAAGTCGCGCGACATGCTCATGACCAGCAGCGGCAGGGTGAAGATCACGCCCACCACGAGGCGGCGGATGTTGTGCCGGATCTCGGCGCGGCGGGCCGCCTGCTCGGCGTCCTCCAGCTCGGCCTCATCCTCGGCCTGCACCACGCCGTAGCCCGCCTTCTCCACGGCGGCAACCAGGGCCTCGCGGCTGACGCCCGCCGTGGCGTTGACCAGCGCGTGCTCGCTGGCGAGGTTGACGTTGGCGCTCAGCACGCCATCGACCTTGCTCAGCGCGCGCTGCACGCTCGTGGCGCAGTTGACACAGTCCATGCCGGTGATCGCCAGGTCGAAGGTCTGCTGCGGCACGTCGTAACCGGCCTTGCGCACGCGCGCGATGATGTCTTCCGTCTTCAGCAGCGAATCGTCGTACGTCAGCGACAGCTTCTCCGTGGCGAAGTTCACGTTCGCCTCCTGGACGCCGTCCAGCTTCCGTACGTTGCGCTCAACCGTCGCCACACAGTTGGCACACGTCATGCCGGTGACGGGTAGAGTGAGGGTTTTTTCTGCCATGTGTTGTCCTGTAGGGGGTCAAGCCCGGCCCCTGTAACGCTCTGAGTGTTGGTATACCGGCCACGCCCCGGCCCTCCTCCCCCTAACCGAAGCGGAGTCGGGCGGGGCGTTGGCCGCCCACCCTCCCGCCGCAGGTCGCGGGATGGGGGCGCATCGTCCCGTGAATTTAGTTCGTCGCCGGCGGGTAGTTGATCTCAACCAGCAGGTCGCGGATCTGCTCCCAGGTCGCCGGGTCTTCCCATTCGACGGTCACCATGCGGGACGTCTGGTCCGCCTCGACGCGCTTGACGCCCGCGAGTTCCGCGACCTCATTCTGGATCGTACGGACACAGTGGCCGCAGGAGATATTCGGGACTTCGAAAGACTTGCTCTGCATGGTGTAGGCTCCTTGGTCGGTGCTGAACGCGCAAAAGAACGATAAGGCCCCGGTTCAGGGCTTGTTCGTATGACGGAAGACCTCGGTCACTTCGCTGAGGACCCGCTCGCGCTCGTCGGGATCGTCGCCGCGCATGGCCGTAGCGACGCAGGTCCGCAGGTGCGCATCGAGGATGCCCTCACTCACGCGTGACAGCGCCGTTTGCGCCGCCTGGATCTGCTTGATCACGTCGATACAGTAGCGGTCATCCTCCAGCATACGGACGATGCCGTTGATATGCCCGGCCACGCTCTTGAGGCGGTGGATAGCATCGTCGCGGGTTGTTGGATCCATCGGTTCACTCCGTTCCATGCCCCCCCCCAGGGGGGAGGGGTACAGCCGGATCTTAACGTCTCCCTTCGTTTTTGTCAACGGGCGTTTCTTTTTTGTGCGGTGTTCCTCTGCTAAACTAACGGGTGTTACCGTCTGTTGCGCATGTCTATCATCATGCGACCTGCTGGCTTTCGTCACTGCGACAGGTGCCACGAACACGGTATAGTTGTGCTATTGATGCACTACATAAGGAGAGACCATGGCCAACCTTGCGACGTCTTATATGGGGATCGAACTGAAGAACCCCCTGATTGTTGCAGCCAGTTCGATTTCAAATTACATCGACAAAGTGAAGCGGGCTGAGGAGTACGGCGCTGGCGCCCTGGTCATCCGCTCGCTTTTTGAGGAACAGATCCAGGTTGACGGCATGACCATGCAGGACTTCATGGAGCGTCTGGCGAACGTGTCGCCGGAGATCCAGTCCTCGTTTTACCCGCCGGTGGCGCATGGCGGCCCGCGCGAGCACATGATGTGGGTCGAAAAGACGCGCCGCGCGGTCAGCATGCCCATCTTCGCCAGCCTGAACGCGGTCAACCCCGGCGCGTGGGTGGACTACGCCCGCCAGCTTGAGGAAACCGGCATCGACGGGCTTGAGATCAACTACTACACCGTCAACGCGGACGTGAACCGCACGGGCGCGGACATGGAAAAGGCGCTCTTCGACATCGTGGCCGAGGTCAAGAGCGCGGTGAAGATCCCGGTGGCGGTCAAGCTGAGCCCGTTCTACACCTCGATCGCGAACGTCGTGCACGAGCTGGACCAGCGCGGCGTGGAGGCGGTGGTGCTGTTCAACCGCTTCCTGCAGCCGAACATCGACGTGGACGCCGAAGACCTGACCAACCAGATGACCTACAGCTTCTCCGAGGAAATGCGGCTCCCGCTGCGGTGGGTCGCCCTGCTGTACGGGCGCATCAAATGCGACATGGCGCTGAACACCGGCGTACACACCGGCCGCGACATCGCGCGGGCGATCCTGGGCGGGGCGACAGCCGTGCAGGTCGCGTCTGCCCTGCTGGTGAACGGGCTGCCCTACATCTCCACGATGCTGATGGACCTGCAAACCTGGATGCAGGAGAAGGGCTACGACTCGCTTGACGAATTCCGGGGCAAGCTGAGCCAGCAGAACGTCGAGGACCCGTTCGGGTTCGAGCGCGCGCAGTACATGAAGCTGCTCATGTCACAGGAATAACGGCGCGCGATACGGTGACATACGGTGACACCAGCGAGCCGGGCCATGCAGCCCGGCTCGTTCCGTTTCAGGCGCCGCCCGCAAACAGGCTGTTGATCACGTCCGGGCCGATGGGCGGGTGCTGCGCAACAACCAGGTTCGCCTCGACGTGCGCCGGGCTGCTCATGCCGGTCAGCGCGGTGGTGACGCCCGGTGTGGATCGTGCGAACTGGAGCGCGCGCTCGGCGTCGGCGTGCAGGCCGGGGAAATAGGGCGACAGGTCGGCCATGAACGGCTGCGCGAGTAAGCCCTGTTTGAGCGTCGCGCTGGTCATAACGGTCAGGCCCAGCTCGCTCGCGGCCTGGATCGGGCTGAAGAACTCCTCGCCTACCTGCTGCGTGCTGAAGGCGTACGCCTCCGTCATGATGAGGTTATATGGAAGCTGCACGTAGCAGAAGTGGTTCGCCTCGCCCGCGACCTCGAACGCCATGCCCATCAATTCCGTGAGCGACAGGAAATCCGGCGCGTGGGGCGACACGCGGAAGGCGGACCACGTCGCGATGCCGTACGCCGCGATCTCGCCGCGCTCGACCGCCGCCTCCAGCGTCTCAAACGCATCGAGGATCCGGCGGCGGAAGGTTTCGTGCGTGTTGGCGATGGCCTGCGTCTCCGGGTTGTGCAGGTAGTAGATGTCCAGCGTGTCCAGGCCGAGGTTTTCCCGGCTGCGCGCGATCATCGCCTCCAGGAAGGCGGGGGCGAGGCAGTGCTGGTAGTTCGCCGCGAACTCGTTGGGGTGCGCCAGGCCGGATTCGATGAACGTGTCGTACACCCACCGGCGCGGGTCGGCGGGCGGCGCGCCGTCGAACGGGACGAACCCGCCCTTGGTGGCGATCACCACCTCCTCGCGCTGCACGTCCCCGCGCTTGATCGCCGCCCGCAGCGCGCGACCGACCGCCCGCTCACTGCGCTGGTAGCGGTAGTTGATCGCCGTGTCGATCACGTTGCAGCCAAGGGCCAGCGCCCGCTCGATGGCGGCCTGATAGGACGCGTCCACGGCGTCGTCCGGCGCGCCGAGGTACGTGCCGATGCCCAGGCTGGAGAGGGTCAGGCCGTCGCTGCTGAGGCGGAAGTGCCCCGGCGCCACGCGACCGCCCATGCGCTGCGCGTAGGCGGCGGTCGCTTCGGGCGTGGCACAGCCGTGCAGGGGCATGGCGCTCCTCAGCGGTTCCGGATCGACCAGTCGAAACCGATCGCCGGGTCGTCGTACGGGATGCGTTCCTCGTCCGGGTCGGCGGGGTTGTAACTCTGCGTCGTGTGATAGAACAGCAGCACCGGCTTGGTGCCGAGCACCTGGTAGCCGTGTGCGATGCCCGCCGGGATCAGGATCAGGACCGGGTTATCCTCGCCAGCATAGATCACCTGCGTCGTGCCGCACGTGGGCGAGTCCGGCCGCCGGTCGTAGAGCACGACGCGCGCCATGCCATCGGCCACATACCACAGGTCGTCCTGATGCTTATGCCAGTGAAACGCCTTGATCACGCCGGGGTACGTCTTGGTGAACGACGTCTGGCCGAAGCGTGTGAGCAGGTTGTCGTCATCCCGCAGGATCTCGCGGAAGTAGCCGCGATCGTCACTGTGGGTTTGCAGCGGCTTGATGACGACGTCGTGGATCTTCCCCATGTGGCTGTCCTTGCATGCAGATGGTGACAGGGGCGGACGGGGCCACCCCTGCCGGTCCGGTTGGCCCCTCAGTTATACCACGCCTGGGGCCGCTAATGATACTCTTTGTATTCGGGGGGGACCGGCTCGGCGCCGTCCCACACCACCCGGCGGAAGTGGTTCGGGTCCGTGTTGCCCTCGGAGTTGATCAGCAGGACGTGGGAATTGCGGTCCAGTTGCAGCGCCTCGCGCAGGTCGCGCAGCTCGTCGCGCTCCATGATGAACAGCAGCGCGCCCAGCGTCACCGCGCCGGACTCGCCGGATACGATGAACGGGTCCCCGGCAAGCGGCACGCCGTAGACGCGCATCCCCTTCGCCGCGACGTATTCCGGGCAGGCCATGAACACGTCGGCGCAGTCCCATAAGATGTCCCAGGCGAGCGGGCTGGGGTCGCCACAGGCCAGGCCCGCCATCATCGTGTCGAGGTCGCCGGGGAACTTGTGCGGCCTGCCGTCGGCGGCCTCCGCCGAGAGGTAGCAGCACGCCGCGGCGAGCGGCTCCACGACCGCCGAGATCGGCCGGTTGGCGCCGAACAACTGCGCATAAAAGCCGATCACCGAGGCGGCCAGCGCGCCCACGCCAGCCTGGACGAAGACGTGCGTCGGCTTGATGATGCCCTGCGCGGCAAACTGCTCCTGCGCCTCGGCCAGCATCGTCGTGTAGCCCTGCATCACCCAGCGCGGGACGTCCTCGTAGCCCTCCCACGAGGTATCGGAGATCACCTGCCAGCCGTTCGCACGCGCGTCGGCCTCCACCTGCTGCACGGCGTCGTCGTAGGTACCATCGACGATATGCACCTCGGCACCGCTCGAGGCGATCGCCTCGATGCGCGCCTGGCTGGTGTACTTGTGCACATAGATCACGGACTTGTGCCCCAGTACCCGCGCCGCCCACGCCACGCCGCGCCCGTGGTTGCCGTCCGTGGCCGCCGCGAAGGTGATCGTGCCGAGCTTGCGCCGCGTCTCCTCCGAGGTCAGCTCGCTGAACGGCAGCTCGACGTCCTCCATGCCAAGCCGCCGCCGCACGTAGTTGTACACCGCGAACGACCCGCCCAGCACCTTGAACGAGTTGAGCGCCAGCCGTTCCGACTCATCCTTAACCCAGATGCCGCCCAGGCCCAGCATATCGGCCAGGTTGGGCAGGCTCTTGAGCGGACTCATCTTGAAGCCCGGTATCTGGCGGTGGAAGCTGCGCGCCAGGCGCCCGATGCCGGGCGGGATGATGCGGTCAACCGCCGGGCTGGCCGTGATGGAACGGGCGCGCTCGTTCATGATCCAGCGGACGGGGAAGTTGGGGGCGGTACGGTTCGACATAATCCTCCTTGCTGTGACTGACCGGGACGCGAACGCTCGTCCCCCTGCGGCCCGTGACGTATCACCCTCAGCGCATGGCAGGCTGAGGGTGATACGTGCAAGTTCCAGGGACGGCGCGAGCGTCAGCGCCGGAAGAAGTTGCTGACGAGAAACCAGACGTTCGCCGGGCGTTCGGCCAGGCGGCGCATGAAGTAAGGATACCATTGGGTGCCGTACGGCACATAAACGCGCATACGGTAGCCATCATCACGAAGCTGCTGCTGGAGCTTGGACCGGATGCCATACAACATCTGGAACTCGAAGCACGACCGGGAAATGTTCTGGGACGTGATGTGCTCCTTCGCCGCGCGGATCATGGCCTCGTCGTGCGTGGCGATGCCCAGGTAAGCGCCGCGCGCGCAGGCGTCGGGGGTCAGGAACTCCTTGACGAGATGGACATAGTTGGCGTCCACGTCCGTCTTTTCGGCGAAGGCCCGATCCGGCGGCTCCTTGTAGGCGCCCTTACACAGCCGGACGAAGGCGCCCTCCTCGGCCAGCGCGCGCATATCGGCCTCGCTGCGGTACAGGTACGCCTGGATGACGATGCCCACGTTGTCATACCCCTCAGCGCGCAGCGTGCGGTAGACCTCAAGCGTGATGCTGGTGTAATCGCTGCCCTCCATGTCGATCGTGACGTGGTTGCCCAACTCGCGGGCGCAGTCCAGGATGCGCCGCATGTGCTCCAGGCACAACTCTTTGCGCACGTCCAGGCCAAGCTGCGTGAGCTTGAGCGAGACGGTGGCCCGTACATCGCTGGACGCGATGGTGTTGAGCAGGTCGAGGTAAGCCGTGGCGGCCTCCCGCGCGCCCTGCTCGTCGAAGACGCTCTCACCGAGGTGGTCGAGCGTCACGTCCAAGCCCTGATGGTTCAGGCTCCGGGTGACGGCCAGGGCCTCATCGAGCGTATCCCCGGCCACAAAACGGTACACCGCCCGGCGGGCGATCCCGAGCCGCGTGATCAGGGTCTTGGCCCATTGCGCGGCGGATAAATATAAGAAAAGTGAACGGAGCATGTGAAAGTTAAGTCCTTACTGCATCGAACCAGCGTGCGCCCCTATTGTAAGCCCGCAGCGAAGCAGGCTACAAGGTTCTTTCGGCAGGCTTCGCGTGCCGAAAAGCACCAAGTCCCGGCGGCGGCGCGGCAGGATCTAAGGTGTGCTACGGGGCGGGCGTCTCGGTCTCAGCCGGACCGGGCGTGGGCAGCGGCCGGTCCTCACCGGGCGGCGGCGGCGCGGCATCCCGCGAGATGCCGGGCACGGCCAGCGCGAGGTGATAGGCGCGCTCGTCGGGGCCGATGACCTGGGCGCCGCTGGCCGGGTCCCGTACGATGGCCCAGATCTCGTCGATGTACTCGCCGCGCAGCCAGCGCGCCTCACCGTTGGCGACGAGGTCGGCGGGGGTGAAGGGCAGGTCCGAGGGCCAGTACCAGCGCGGCAGCTTTGTTGGGTGCATTGGCCGGGATGGCGACGTA
>CAZGLU010000146.1:7363-8105 GCA_964526095.1 uncultured Anaerolineaceae bacterium
GCGCGGCAGCGTGTCGTTGCGCGCCACCTCAACGGCGCTCAGCCAGCCGCCCCAGGGCAGCACCAGGACCGGCGTCGTGCTGAGCTGCGCGCACCGTTCGAGGATCGCTTCGTAGGCGCCGTCGGGCCAGGAATTGTAGCGCCGCACGGTGCGGACCTCACCGTAGAGGTTGACGGTGATCGTCTCAGTCAGGGCGGTGGCCGGATCCGCCGGGGCGAGGTCATCCTCCCAGTTGTAGAACCCCTGGCCGATCACGTATTCCAGAAACGCGCGGATCGCGGCGTCGCTGGCGCGCCCCTCCAACACCTGCTGCGCGCCGTATTCATCCCACGTGACCCACACCACGCGGCCATCGCCCCACAGCGTGCAGGGCGGGATCGCGTTCAGGACCTGCACCGGGTTCCCGGCCTCGTTGCGGGCGTCGAGCCGGACCACGATCGTATCCGGGGAGCGCGGCCAGTCGAACAGCGCCGTGTCTGCCTCCGTCTCGCTCGGTGCTGGCTGTGTCGCCGCCTGGCCGCACGCCGCCAGCGCAGCACCAAGCACCGCACAGGTGAGCAGAAACATGAAACGACGCATGGCAGGCTCCTGGCAATCCCCCCTGGGGTTAATTCTATCTAAATTCTAGCGGGGGCCGATCCGCGTCACAAGGCCCCATTAGTCCCACCGCACGCCGGGGCAGCAGCACGACGAGGGCGCTTCATCCTGCGCCCTCGTCGCGGTTGGGTATCCGAACAGCCGA
>CAZGLU010000147.1:0-8081 GCA_964526095.1 uncultured Anaerolineaceae bacterium
TCACGGCCTGCTGGATCGCTTCCTGGTTGAAGGCCGCGGTCACGGAGCCATCGTCGTTGAGCAGCACGCCGCCCCCTTCAGGGCTGAAGAGGATGACGCTGGCCCGGAAGTTGGTCCAGAAGGGATAGTAGCCGTAAACCTCGATGCTGGTCGGGTCGAAGCCTTCTTCGCCCAGGTAGTTGCCGTTGGCGTCCTGCGTCACGGCCATCGCCAGCTCGCGCAGGTCGTCCCAGGTCCAGGCGCCGTGCTCGGTCGGCGGCAGCTCGACCTCGGCATCGTTGAAGATCGACTCGTTGACGTACACGAAGGAGGGATAAACGCCGAACGGCAGGGCGATCGTCCGGTCGCCAAGCTCGTACAGGTTCAGGCTGGCCGCGTCGAAGTCATCCAGGGCGAGGTCCGCGCCGTCGCGCTCAATGTACGCGGACAGGTCAGCCCACAGGTTGCTCGTCTCGTACACGGACCGCACACCGGCCGGGCCAACGATGCAGGGCGCATCGCCAGCGGCGACACGGGTGAGCAGCTCGTCACGGGCGGTGTCGTTGTCGTGGAACTCGAAGGCGATCTTGATGTCGTCGTGCGCCGCGTTCCACTCCTCCGCCAGTTCGTTCTGCGTAGCCTGCTGCTCAGGCAGGTAGCCGGTGCCCAGGCCGACGTAGATCTGGATCGTGACCGGCTCGCCCTGCGCCTTGGCGACGGGGGTCGCGGGGGCAGCGGCGGCGGCGATCAGCGCCAGCATAACCACGGCCGGGATCAATGACTTCAGTAACTTAGACATGCTGATTGCTCCTCGTATCAAAAAATCGGGTCATCGGGTCCAAAAAGCAGGGCGAACCAGTTCTCGGCCATTCTCCTTCGATACCCTCACCTCCTTCGTGTGACGCATGCTTCCGCGTCCTTGACCGGCGTTCTATGCGGGAAATCCACAGGATTCTCGGATCACAAGCTGCGTGGGCAGCGACACCTGATACGGCGGTGTGATCGTCTCGTTGAGCAGCCCGATCAGGCCATCGACGGCCAGGTAACCCAGGCGTTGCACGGGCTGGCGGATGGTGGTGAGCTGCGGCGTGGCAAGCGTGGCAAAGGGCATATCGTCGAAGCCGACGATGGCCACGTCGTCCGGCACGCTGAGGCCCGCTTCACGCAGGGCACGCAGCGCGCCGAGCGCCATCTGATCGCTGGCGGCGAAGACCGCGTCGGGACGTTCGGCGAGCAGGCGGCGCATCGCCAGGTAGCCGCTGCCCTCGGTGAAATCACCCTCAGCCTCAAGCTTCGGATGGAGCGGCAGGCCCAGGCTCTCCAGGCCGCGCCGGTAGCCGATCAGCCGGTCGTGCCCGGCGATCAGGTCGAGCTTGCCGGTGATGGTCGCAATGCGGCGGCGGCCGAGCTGGGCCAGATGCTCCACGGCCTGCTGCGCGCCGCGTACGTTGTCGGTGTCCACGTAGTTGATCACGTCCTCGCGCTCCCACGGACGCCCGTTCAGCACGAAGGTGCGGCCGCGCTCATAGAGCAGGTACGGCAGCGGATCGCTGAGCGGCGTGGCGGCCAGGACGAGCGCATCTGCCATGCGGTTGTCGAGCACGCGGCGGTGCAGGTGTTCCGGCCCCGCCATCGAGCTTTTGAGCCACAGCATGACGTCGTAATCCTGTTCGTTGGCGCGGGCGGTGATGGCCTGGATGAACGTGGGGTAGTAGGGGTCGGAGAAGACGTCGCCGACGATGTAGGGGATGTAGATGCCCAACACCTGCGTGCGCTGGGTGACCAGGGAGCGGGCCGCCGTGTTCGGCGTGAAGTTATATTCCGCGATGACCTCGAGCACCCGCTGCCGGGTGGCCTCGCTCACGTTCGGGTCGTCGTTGACGACGCGCGAAACGGTGGAGCGCGACACGCCGGCGAGCCGGGCGATGTCCTCGAGCTTCATGTTGGTCTTTGCCTGTGCTCTCATTGTGAGAGCGCTCCCAAAAGGTCTCAAAAAAAGCGAAACGAATTTAACGGTGGCGCGCTGAAACAGGCCAGGGCAAGGCGACGATAAGGGAAAAAGGCCCGGCGCCAGTCAAATGGAGGCCCCCTGTAACCCCTCAAAATTTTGGGAGCGCTCCCAATATCTGCCCTCAGTATATAGGGGTTCTTACACGTCTGTCAAGTGATTCGTTCGAGTTCACTCTAAATTCGCCGGGATCGACGCTGGCCGGGCAGCGGAGCGCGCCCTCCCCGGCCAGCCTGTGACGGGTCACGATGCGCTGTCCATCACGGCGGTGACGGTGTGGCGCCCGCCGGGCGGGCGGATCGGGATGACGTCACCGGCTACCGGCTCGCCGTCCACCTCAAGCGCGACGATCCCTTTGCTGACGTGCTGCGGGTTGCGCACCGTGATGTCGAACGTGGCGCCCCGGAAGACACGCGTCACGCGGAACCCGTCCCACTCCGGCGGGATGCAGGGGTCCAGGCGCAGGCCGGAATAGGTGGGGCGCAGGCCCAGGATGTACTGGGTGCCCGCCTGATAGGCCCACGACGCGGTGCCGGAGAGCCAGCTATTGCGCGCCAGCCCGAACAGGGGATGCTCGTCGCCGAGGATGTTCTGCGGGTAGCAGTACGGCTCGCACTCGAAGCGGTCGATATGCTCGTTCTTGGCGGCGGGGTTGATCTGGTTGTAGTACTGGAAGGCGCGCGCGCCGTTCCCGACGATCGTCTCCGCGATCACCGCCCAGGGGTTGGCGTGCAGGAAGATGCCGCCGTTCTCCTTGGCGCCGGGCGGATAGGTCGTGACGCCGCCCGTGTGCGGGTCGTAGCCGTCGTAGCCGGGCGCGCTCAGCTTCAGGCCGTGCGGCGTGTTGAGCCGGTCATACGCGGCGTCTAGCGCCGCGCGGGCGCGTTCCGGCGGGGCGAAGCCGGAGATGACGGCCCACGACTGCGCGTTGAGGTAGATCTGGCCGTGCTCGTTGGTCCGCGAGCCGAGCGGCGCGCCGTTTTCATCGAAGTAGCGCAGGTACCAGGCGCCGTCCCACCCGCAGTCGTTGACGCGCTGGCGCATGGCCTCGTAGTCGGCGCGGTAGGCTTCGGCGCGGTCAGGCTCCCCCAGGTGCTCATGCAGCGCGATCATCTCGCGCAGCGCCGTGCCGTACAGGTGCGCGACGAAAAACGATTCCGCCCCGGCGGGCAGGTTGACCGTGTCGTTCCAGTCTGCGAAGCCGAGTAGCGGCAGGCCGTGCGCGCCGGTGTTTCCCCGCGTGAAGGCCAGCGCGCGCGTGAGGTGGTCGAGCACCGTGCCGGATTCAAGCGGCTGCCCCGCCCGGTCCTTCTCGTAGTAGGGGATCCGCTCGTCGAGGAAGGCGAGGTCGCCCGTCTCCTTGAGGTAGGCACACACGGCCAGGACGATCCACAGGTGGTCGTCGCCGTAATACTTCGGGCGGTCTTCGTATTCCCGCGAGTCGCCCTCATTGGCGATCATGGTCAGCGGGTTGAGCTGGTGCATGGCGGAGCCGTCCCGCCGCTGGACGTGGAGCAGCATGCGCATCAGGTCGCACGCCTCGTCGGGCATCTGCGGCAGCACGCCGAGCGAGTCCTGCGCGCTGTCACGGAAGCCGATGCCGCGCGCGCCGTAGCCAAGCTGGTAGAGCGACAGGTAGCGCGACCAGTTCTTGGTGGTGTGGCACTGGCGCGGGTTGTGGATGTTGAGCATGCTGTTCATACTGGCGTCCGGCGTGTGGACCTGCTGGCGTGCGAGGTAGGCGTCCCAGAAGCGGGCCAGTTCGTCCAGCGCCGCCTCGACCTGGGCCGCGTCGCGGAAGCGCGCGATCGT
Organism: uncultured Anaerolineaceae bacterium; assembly: GCA_964526095.1. Lineage (GTDB taxonomy): Bacteria > Chloroflexota > Anaerolineae > Aggregatilineales > Aggregatilineaceae > Aggregatilinea. The sequence goes on from CAZGLU010000147.1 coordinate 3,800, forward strand.
GGGCCGCGCCGCCTCGACGCTCGCCGCCTGGCCGAGCAGCGTGATCAGGCGGGTGGACGCGCCCGGCTCGAGCGTGCCGAGGTGGTGCAGCAGCGCCCCGACGTTGTCCCCGCGCCGCGCCTCGCTGTTGCCCAACTCCGGCGCGCGCAGGCTGAGCGGATCCGCCCAGGTGCCGTACTCGTTGGCGCCGAGGAAGCGGCGGCGGTCGGACTCGAACGACGACACGGGCCGGTTCGAGGTGAGGAAGTTGACCGCCGTATCGCGGTTCATGAAGGCGTACTGCGCCAGCACGAGGTGGCCATCCGGCTCATAGTGCGCTTCGCTCTGCATCGTCTGCGGGACCCAGTCGGCGTTGGTGAGCTGCTTGAGCGCGTCGAAGTGGCTGTACTCCACGACCGGGATCGCGTCCAGCGCCAGCGCCTCGCCGGTGAGGTTCGTGAAGCGCATATCCCGCACGAGCACGCTGGCGCCCATCGGCACGAAGACCGTGATCTCCGAGCGGATGCCGTAGAACTCCGTCACGAAGCGCGAATAGCCCAGCCCGACGTGGCACTCGAAGCACGCGAACGGGTCCAGCGTCGGCACGAAGTACGGCGAAAAGACGGTGGTCGCCCCGTCGCGCGTGAAGCGCAGGTAGAGCGTCTCGCCCTTGAACTCGGAGGCGGGAAGCTGCGCGAGGTAGCGCGTGATGCGGTTCAGGGCCGGGTCGCCCTTGCAGATCAGGGCGCCGCCGGTGTGGTCCACGAAGCCGCCGAAGGCCAGCGTGCCGACGTAGTTGATCCACTTGACGGGCGTGCGCGGGTCGGTGATGACGTACTCACGCCGCGCGTCGTCGAAATAGCCGTAGACGGTCATGGGATGCTCGCTCCTTGCTGCCACGCGCCCCACCGGGGCGGCCCTGATCCAGTTGCGCCGGTCCTACCGCGACACGGCCCCGTTCATCACGGCGTCGATCTCCGCCAACTCGCCGGGCGTGAACGACACGTCCAGGGCGGGCAGGTAGTCCTCGACCTGGGCCGGTGACTTCGCGCCGACCAGCACGCAAGTGATCGCCGGGTCCCGCAGCAGCCACGCGATGGCGAACTGGACCAGCGTCACGCCCTTGTCCCGCGCGAGCCGTTCAAGCTGCGCGGCGACGTCCAGGGCGCGGCGGAACGCGTCGCCCTGAAAGGCGGGCAGCCACGAGCGTTCGTCGTCAGCGGGGAAGACGGTGTCGGCGGTGTACTTGCCGGTCAGCAGGCCCTTCGCCAGCGGGCTGTGGGCCAGGATGCCGATGCCGTGCTCGCGGCAGAAGGGCAGGATCTCGGCCTCGATGTGGCGGTCGAACAGGTTGTAGGCGGGCTGGTCGGCGTGGAAGCGGGCCGCCTTCAGCGCGCGGGCCATCTGGGGCGCGCTGTAGTTCGAGACGCCGAGGTAGCGGGTCTTACCCTCCGCCTGGAGCGCGGCGAGCGCCGCCATCTGGTCCTCGACGGGCGTGCTTTCCTCCCAACGATGAAGCTGGTAGAGGTCCACGTAGTCGGTGTCGAGCGCGCGCAGGCTGTCCGCCATCGCCGCGCGGATGCCCTCCGGCGTGAAGTCAAAGCTGGCCTTGGTCGCCAGGAAGCAGCGCGCACGGTAGCCGTCGCGCAGGGCACGGCCCAGGAACGCCTCGCTGTCCTGGTAAGCCTGCGCGGTGTCGATCAGCGTGATGCCGTTGTCGATCGCGGCGCGCACGGTGTCGATCGCCGTGCCCTCGTCCACGCGCCCCATGCCGCCGCCCAGCGGCCAGGCCCCCAGGCCAAGCACCGAGACCCACGGGCCGTCCGTCCCTAGCTGGCGCTGTTCCATGTCGTCTGCCTCCCTGTTATGCCGGTACACCGCCCCTATTCTACTCGTTCGCACCCGGCGGGCCAGCACGGACCGGACGCGATCCCCCAATCAGCCTATCGCGAAACCCGTCAGGTAGGGCATGTGGGGGCGGGGCTTTTCGCGTACGCTCGTGTGCAGTGATGGGTAACAGGACGAGGAACAGGGATGGCGACGAACGACCGCGAACCGAATGACCGGGAGCCGACCGATCAGGAGCTGGAAAACCTGGACGAGCCTTCGCGCGAGGAACTGGAGTCGCTCGGCGGCGTGAACGAGGGCGAGGCGTTGGAGCGCCCGGACATCCGGGACGTGCGGCGCGAGATCAACCTGGCGGAGGAGGACGTTGAGCCACGGGATATCGCGCCTGAGATCGAAGCGATCGGCCCGGATGATGAAGACCCCGGCGTGAAGATGGAGAACCTGGAGGAATACGGCTTCGACCTGATGGACCAGGACGAGGTGCTGAGCGTGCCCTCCGCGACGCCGACGCCCGGCTGGGAGCTTGAGCCGTTTATCGACGAGCCACGCACGGAGGACGAGATCCGGGGCATGGCGAACGATTCGGAGGGCCTTCGCCCGGTCGAGGATGACGTGATCGCGGACCTAGACGACGACCTGCCCCCGGAGCGGGAAGGGCCGGAGTTGTAAGCGGGCGGTGTTCCGTGCGGCGCGGGCCGCTGTCTGATCCACAGCGGCCCTTTTGATTCACCGGCCCCTCCAGAACGCAAACGGGCGGAGCAAACGGCTCCGCCCGACAATTGACTCGGCTGGCGCGTGGGACGCTAGTCGTCCTTCTTATGCCACCTGTCGTCGTCGCCCTTCTCGTACACGCGCTTGACCGCGCCCCACGCGACACGGTGCGCCGTTTCCTCGCGGGAGGCGTCCCCGCGCCGTTCCTCCGGATCGTCGTACTGATCCCAGGCGCTGTTGTATGCCTCGCGGTAGATCTCCTGCGCGTGCTTGGGCAGGTTGTCCCGCACGCTCTCCGGTAGGTCGCTCAGCTTGTCGTACGGCATCGGTTCCTCCTGTGATGCGTTAGTCCGGTGGACGGGGCGTCAGGCTGTGCTGGAGTTCCAGCCCGGCGGGTCGCTGGCCGGGAAGGAGCCTGCAGACGCCTGCTCGACCACGTCCGCTAACTCGCGCGGGTCCACGTGTTCCGCCAGCGCGACCGGCTCCATCGCCGTGTCGCCCGGCACCTCGCCGCCGACCGCGCCGCTTTCCAGCAGGGACTTCAACTGCTTCAGCTCGCGCGCCAGTTGGTCGGCAGGCGCCTCGCCAAGCATCGCCGCAAACGCCTTGCCCAACGAGCCTCCGGTCAGCGTGTAGTGCATGACCACTCGAAGGTGGGTGTGGTCGCCCGAAGGTGAGAAGTAGGCCGCGCCCGCATAGTCGATGTCGTCGTTATCCAGCGAGCGCCACGCGATCAACTCGTTCTCTCGCTCGTTTGTGATCTTGGCGGTCCATTCGGCACAGATGCCGTTCCCCAGATCCGCGATCCAGCGGGTGTACTTGTCGCTGATGCGCTGCACTTCCCTGAGGTAAGGGAAGGTGGACGGCAGGTTTTCGAAGTTGCGCCAATACGCGTAGACCTCCTCGACCGGCCGCTCGATGGTGATCGTCTGCTCCAGCCGGATCACCTGGCGGGCGTCGCGTTCCGAGCGGCGCCTCCGTGCCGAGTTCAGCCCCAGGGCCTCGAAGATATGGCAGTGTCCCGTAATGCCGCGATACAGCAGGTGGCCGCTGATAAGGCCGAGCGCCACGCCAGGCCACCCGCGCAGGCGCAGGCCGGTCAGGGCCAGGACCGCCCCACCTGCGATCGACGCGTACCGTTCGGTGTCGCCCACGTTGACATGCGACGATTCAAAGGGTTTTTTGGTCAAGGGTTTCGTGCTCCGCTCCGTAGCCATGCCTATCTTCCTCCCTTTCGTAACCCGGTGGGTTGGCCGCCCTATTCCCTGGCAGGGGCGAGGGCCAGCGGCGAGGCGTCGTAACGCGCCAACAGGTCCGCCGGATCATCATAGACCGCGACCGCGCCCTCCAGGTCGGCATCCCCCCAGCCACCCGACCGCAGCGCGATGATCGGCACCCCCGCGTGGTGCGCCGCCTCGACGTCGTAGGGCGTGTCCCCCAGCATGATCGTCTGGGCGGGCGTGGTGCCGAGCTTGTCGAGCGCCGCGTGCACCGCATCCGGCGACGGCTTGGACTCGGCCACGTCGTCGGCGGAGGTGTAGTCATCCACGTAGTCCGTCACGCCCGCGATCTCCAGCAGGCGCTCCAGATCATCCTCCTTCGACGAGGAGGCGACGACGAGCCGGTGGCCGTCCTGCTTCATGCGTTGCAGCAACGCGGCGACCTCCGGGAACGGGCGGATCTCCGGCAGGTAGCGCGCCTTGAAGAACTCGCCGCGCCGTTCATCCAGGCGCTGCCCTTCGTC
>CAZGLU010000148.1:0-8071 GCA_964526095.1 uncultured Anaerolineaceae bacterium
CGTCGGGCTGCCGCTCCTCATCGCCCCGGCGGTGGCCCTGGCCGGGCGCGCCGGCCCCTCTTATGCATTTCTGACGTTGTATCTAGCGATTTCTTATGTTGCGCTGAGATAATTCCTACACAGTTGTGGCATTGTATAAGCGTCACCAGAAGGAAGCGGTGACACCAGCAGAGGCGGTAGTGGAGAGACTTGTAAAGGAGTGAGTATTATGGCTAACCTGACACGTTGGAATCCACGCGCGCTGAGCGAGCGCCGCACTTTCACCCCGCGCACCTTCGAGGACCTGTGGGAGTCCATCTGGCGCGACGCCTGGAGCATGTTCGACCGCGACGACCTGACCGGCCGCAACCTCATCCCGGCGATGGACGTCGTGGAGAACGATAACAGTGTCGAGATCCGCGTGGACCTGCCGGGCATGGATCCGGAGCGCGTGAACGTCGAGGTCGAGGGCGACACCCTGACCATCAGCGGCGAGATGGGCGACACCATCGAGCGCGAGGGCGAGCGCTACCATTACCGCGAGCGCAGCGTAGGCAGCTTCAAGCGGACCCTGCGCCTGCCGGATTACGTGAACGCCGAGAAGTGCGAGGCCAGCTTCAAGAACGGCGTTCTGAACCTGACGCTGCCCAAGCGCGAAGAGTCGAAGCCGCGCCGCATTCAGGTCCAGACCAGCAAGAACGGCTCGTAAGTGCGACATCGCTCAATGTGCTTGTGCCGGGTCCGTTGGGACCCGGCACTTTTGCGTGTGGATCCCGGCGCCTGAGCGCCGGGTACGAAACTTGTCAGCCTTCCCTCGCCCGGATAGACTCTCGCTATGAGACAACGACACCTGCTCCTCACGCGCCTGCTCGCCCTGGCCGCCGTTGCGCTTGCGCTGGCGGCTTGCGGCAACGAAGTCACGCCGATTGCGGTTTACGTCACGCCGACCGCCCCGCCCACGGAAACCGCCCCCGCCGCGCCAGTTGAGACCGCCGCCCCGATCGAGGCGAGCGATACGTCCGGCAGTGCCGCCGTGCTGACCGGCAACGCGCTGGCCCAGCCCAGCCCGGCACCGACGGATCCCCCGGACACGCCGCCGCCCGCCGTCGTGGCGCAGGAGGTCACGCCGACCGAGTACATCATCACGCCGCGCGCGACGATCAGCACGCCGCCGCACGGCGCGAACTTCGGCCCGATCGTCGGCCCGGACTATACGCCCGGCCCGCTGGCCTCGCCCCTGCCCACCATCGACGCGCCGCAGGCTTGCCCGGCCATCGTGACCGCGCCGGAGGTGAGCCTCTACGCCGAGCCGAGCCTGGGCAGCGCCGTCACGGGCACGGCGGCCATGGCGAACCGGCTGGTCGTGACGCTGCTGCACACCGATCCGTCGGGCGGCACGTGGGCCAACACGGAGCAGGGCTGGCTGCCGCTGACCGTGGGCGGCACGCAGTACGCGCAGCTTGACAGCGTGCGCATGTGCCAGATCATGACCGGCGAGGAGATCAACCGGACGCTGCTGGGGCTGCACATGGTCAACTGGACCAGCGAGCAGCAGATCTACCAGTTCGTGCAGCGTCTGCACGACGCGGGCATCCCGCTCGGCACGCTGAAGGGCCTCAGCGGCACGGAGCGCATCCTCAACCAGGTCGAGCAGATGTCGCCGGAGACGGTCACGGTGTACCGCGCGATCGTCACGCAGACACAGGGCCAGTCCGACTGCCCGACCGTGCTCGACAGCCAGGTGGACCCCGTCGAGGCGGCGCAGAAGTGGTACGCGGAGCTGGAGCCGAGCTGGCGTCAGGTCAGCGCCGATTACTACGAGACGATGAACGAGTGCCCGGCGAAACTGAGCTGGATCGCGGGCTTCTCGATCGAGATGATGCGGCTGGCGAACGAAGACGGGTACTGCCTGCTGCTGTTCTCGTTCCCCGGCGGCAACCCGCCGATCGAGGAGTTTGACGAGTTGCTGCCCGCCTACCAGTACGCCGCCGAGAACCCCTGCCAGCCGGGGCGCACGCACGGCATCTCGCTGCATTCGTACAGCGACGAGGAGTTGAAGTTCCTGTCTGAGACGGGCGTGTGGAACGCCTTCCGGCACCGCATCTTCTACCAGCGGCTGATGGAAGTGCTGCCCGCCGGGGCCAACCTGCCCGTGTACATCACCGAGGCGGGCCAGGGCAGCGGCACGCAGTTCCACGAACTGACCTGTGACGCCCTGGTGCGGGATGCGATCCAGTACACCAACCTGCTGGAGGGCGACCCTTACGTGAAGGGCTTCCACCTGTGGAGCTTCGGGGACCAGTGGCCGTGGGTGGACTATACCGAGTGCCTGCCGCAGCTTGCCGACGCGCTGATCGGGTACTATCAGGCGCGCTAGCAGCGGGCCGCACGGCGAGCACGATCACGGGGCGAGCTAACCGGCTTGCCCCGTTTTTGATCCGTGTAGTAACCATATGTTGGGATCCGGCCCCTACGCCAACGCCTGCCGCCGGATCGTCTGCGCCGCCAGCAGCACGAACGCCGCCGCGAACGCGAGCAGCGCCAGCACGTAGCCGCCCACCTGGAACAGGTCGAAGCCCTTGATCATCACGTCGCGCAGGGCGTAATTGGCGTGCGTCAGCGGCATCAGCCACGCGACCGGCTGGAGCCAGCCGGGCATATCCTCGACCGCCCACAGCGCGCCCGACAGGAAGACCTGCGTCACGACGACCAGCGGGATGAACTGCACCACCTGAAACTCGTTGCGGGCGAACGTGCTGAAGAAGACCCCCAGGTTGACCGCCATCAGCGCCAGCAGCAGTTCGACGACGAACACCACGGCGAGGCTGCCCATGTAGTGGATGTCCAGCCCGTAGATCGTGTAGAGCAGGATGATCAGCGACTGGACCAGCGCGAACAGCGCGAAGCCGCACATATAGCCGACGATGATCTCCGTCGCGCGGATGGGGGTAGCTTGCAGGCGTTCGAGCGTCCCGGCCACGCGCTCGCGCAGAAAGGCGACGCTCGTCAGGATGAACACGAACATGAACACGAACAGGCCGATGAACGCGGGCGCGAGGTAGTCAAGCTGGTCGAACGCGGCGCTGCCGTAGCGGTACGAGGCATCGATGGTCACCTGGGGCGCGGCCCCGGTGTTGACCACGCTCAGGCTGGCGATGGCCTGCGTCGCGGCGCGGTTCAGCACCGTGTTGAAGATCTGCGCGATGCGGGGGTTCGAGCCCTCGTATTCCACGTGCAGCGTCACCGCGCGATCCCGGATCGTGCGCGCGGTGAAATCGGCGGGCAGGGTGATGATCGCGTCCAGGTCGCCGTCCGCGATCAGGTCCTGTGCCACCTGGGCGTCCATCGGTTCGATGCTGACGTTCTCGTTCAGCATGCCAAGGCTGGCCGTGAGCCGCTCGCCCAGGTTGACCTGCTGGCCCCCGCCGACAGGCAGCGTCGCCCCGGCGTCCTCCATCACGACCGCCAGCCGGATCTGGCTCGGCTCCATGCGCACCAGCACGCCGGCGACAGTCAACACCACCAGCGGCACGACCAGGATCAGCGCCAGCGTGCGGCGGTCGGCCAGAAGCTGCTGGACCACCCGGCGTGCCAGGGGGTAAATCCGACGGAACGACATCATGCGCCTCCGTAGTTAACGATCGATTCTCAGGAGTCCGTGTTCAGCAATGCGGCGAACTGGAAAAAAGATCAGGGTCCAGGGACATCACTTTCCGCTATTTCCCATTCCCTGATCCCCGATCGCCAGTCCCCGCCTCACTGCGCCGGGCCCTGCTCCGCGAAGCGCAGGAACGCTTCCTCAAGCGTGCGCGTGCTGGCGCGTGCCAACAGGTCCCGCGCGCTGCCCTCCGCCAGCAGGATGCCGTGGCGTACGAAGCCCAGCCGGTCGCAGCGCTCCGCCTCGTCCATCACGTGGCTGGACACGATCAACGTCACGCCCTGCGCGTTCAGGCGGCGAAAGTGGTCCCAGAACTGCACGCGAAGCTGCGGGTCTACGCCCACCGTTGGCTCGTCCAGCACGACGAGCTCCGGCCGGTGAACCAGCGCGCAGGCGAGCGATACCCGGCGCTGCATCCCGCCCGACAGCTCCCGCACGCGGCTGCCCGCCCGGTCGGACAGGTCCACGAGCGCCAGCACCTCCCCGATCGCGGCCTCGCTCTGGCCGTCCATGCCTGCCATCGCCGCGAAGAAGCGCACGTTCTGCCACACGGTCAGGTCGTCGTACAGGGCGACAGCCTGCGTCATGTAGCCGACCCGGGAGAGGACGTCTTTATCTGGCATGGCCGCGCCCAACACGGTGATGTGCCCGGCGTCGGGCCGGATGAGGCCCATGATCGCGCGGATCAGTGTGGTCTTGCCCGCCCCGTTCGGGCCGAGCAGGCCGTACGTGATCCCGCGCTCGATGTGCAGCGAGAGGCCCCTCAGCGCGTGGATGCGTCCGAAGTGCTTGTGTACGCCCTCAACTTCAACTGCGTAGTCCGGTGACACGGCGTTTACCTTTCGTGTGAGGGCTCATCCGCCAGCCCGTACAGCAGCGTGTCTATGAACAACTCGATCCAGCTCGCATCATCGCGCCCGTTGAACAGGCCGGTCGGCGCCAGCATGCCCGTGATCGTGTACCCGATCGTGATGGATCCCATCAGGCGCATGAGATCCACGGCCGTGACTGGCTTCAGGCCGGGAAGCACGGTCACGCGCTGAACCACGTCCACAATCGCGGGCAGGACCCGCGTGTCCAGCACGTGACGCAGATGCGCGCCCTGGAACTCGCGCAGGTCGATCTGCGCCACCTGGAAGAACTCGATGTGCCGGGGCATCACACGCAGCACGCGGCCCAATGCGGTGCGCACATACTCCGGCGCGGTGGCCGCCTCAATCCCGTCAAGCGCCGCCAGCAGATCATCATACGGGTTCATCTCCTCGATGATGGCGCTGAAGATCTCCTCCTTCGTCCGGAAGTGGTTGTAGATCCCGCCCACCGCCCGGCCGCCGGCCTCGTCTGCGATGGCGCGCATGCTGGTGCCGTTGTAGCCATTGGCGATAAAGAGCCGCCGTGCCGCGTCCAGGATCTCGGCGCGCGACTGGTCGCCCTTGCTAACGGGCTGTTCCATAGGTTCCGCTCCACAATGCTGTGAACGAACGTTCGTTCATATCACCATCCAGTATAGCCCTCTTTCGCGGCGCGTCAAGCTCAACTGCGTAAATTCCGAGCTGTGGGTTGCCGCCCGGCCACCGTTTGAGCGAAAAGCCCCTCTCTTTAGGGCCGCGTGAGGACACGCCGCGTCATATAATGGGGTCAGGGTAGCATTAGAAACAAAAGGGGGAATGGGGAACATGGGGACCGTCCTGATCCTGCTCGTATTCGCAGCGGCGCTCGCGCTAGTCTGGCGGCGCGCCGCCAGGCCGCAACTGCCCCGGCGGGGGTATTCCGCGCCCCGCCGCTCTGCCTACTGGGACGATGAAGACGACGAGGGGTACGAGTCGCCGCTCGGCCTCGTGGACCGGCCCGAAGACGAGTGGATCGAGTGGGCCATCATGGACGACCTCCTCGACGGGCCGGACCAGGGGTTGTTCTAACGCCCGCGCTGGGCTGAATGGGTGAGACCTTACCCCCGGCCTGTAGGGCAGGTTTGCAAACCCGCCCCTACGCCCGGCCCTTCCCATATCCGCTAAAGAACACCGGTGCGGGCCAATTTCGACTAACGGCGCTACGATCGGCAGAGGAAGACGATCCAGGGAGGGAGCACCTGATGCCGGTCACCATTCGCGAGCTGCACCGTTGGGATCTCACGCCGAAGGAGGCCATCGCGCTCCAGCGCGAGCTGGCCGCCCAGGTGATCGATGACGAGCCGCTGCCGCTCGACGCGATCGCGCTCGTCGGCGGTGTGGACGTGAGCGTGAAGGAGAACGTCAGCCGCGCGGCGGTGGTGGTGCTCACCTACCCCGAACTGCGCGTGATCGAGTCGGTCACGGCCAGCACCCCCACGCCGTTCCCCTACATCCCTGGCCTGCTGTCGTTCCGCGAGGGCCGCGTCATCCTGGACGCCATGAACAAGCTGAAAGCTACGCCGGACGTCTTCATCTTTGACGGCCAGGGCCGCGCCCACCCGCGCCGCATCGGCATCGCGTCGCACGTCGGGCTGTTCATCGACGTCCCGACCATCGGCTGCGCCAAGTCGGTGCTCACCGGCAAGTTCGGCGCGCTCCCGGCGGCTAAAGGCGCGTGGGTCCCGCTGGAGGACGCGGGCGAGGTCATCGGGGCCGTGCTGCGCACACGGGACAACGTCCAGCCGGTGTACATCTCGGTCGGGCACCGCGCCACGCTGGACACGGCGCGGGAACTGGCCCTGCGCACGACGACCCGCTACCGGCTGCCGGAGCCGATCCGCGCGGCGCACAACACGGCGGGCAGCCCGGACGCGCCGCCCGAACCGGACGACGGCCCCGGCGGGCAGTTGTCGTTGTGGTAGGGTGCCGCCGCGTGATGGTACGCCCTGATCGGACGCGATCCGTTGTTTTGACGCTAAAAGATTTGTTGCAGTAGAATTGAGGCATGGACGAGAGGGCTACGCTCCGCTTTGACGGTTGCATGGCAACCAACATCGAGCAGGTGTATCGCCGGCTGGAACAGGTCTACGAGCGCCTCATCAACCCGCTGGGGCTGAGCGTACTGGAATGGTACGCGCTGCGGGCGCTGTACGCCGAGGACGGCCTGAGCGCGTCACACCTGGCGCACCTCGTCTGCCGCCATCCCTCCTCCATGACGGCGCTGCTCGACCGGATGGAGGAAAAGAACCTCGTGCGCCGCCAGGTCGATGAACACGACCGCCGCAGCGTGCGCGTCTTCCTCACCCCTGCCGGGCGGCAGCTCGAGCCGCAGATCCAGGGGGTGATCGACACGCTGGAACGCCTGCTGGGGGACTCGATCACGCCGGAGCAGATGGAGACGTTCCATTACGTGCTGTGCGTGCTGCAAAACATCCCCATGCCGGACGTATCCTGACGCGCGGCTACCCGTCGCTGTCCAGCAGCGCGTTCAACTCCGCGATCAACAACTCAGGCGCATCCTCCGGGATGAAGTGCCCCGCGTGAAGCGCCACCGGCCCCCGCGCACGCGGCAGCATCCGCTTCCAATGGCGGGCAATCTCCATCGGGAAGAATGGGTCCAGCCGGCCCCACGCGATCAGGATCGGCGTCGAGTGAAGCTGCTCGAGGCCGCGCTCGATGCGCCGCAGGATCGCGGCGGAGGGATGGGAAGGCCCGGTGCTGATCATGCGCGGGAACTGCACCAGCGCCGTACGGCTGCGCGCGTCGCGAAACGGCGCCTTGTAGCCGCCCAGCACGGAGGGGGAGAGGTGCCGCAGCGTGCCGTGTTGCAGCCCGACGTTGATCGCCGCGTTCAACGTGCCGAGCAGGATCTCCCCGATCGTTGGCCTGGTCAAGAGCGAGAGCAGCCGCGACGGCCCGCGCGACAGGGTATCCTGAAACGCCCAACTGTTGAGGATGACCAGCCGCTTGACGTTGTCGGTATGGGCAATGGCATAGTGCGTGCCGAACGTGCCGCCCCAGTCCTCCATCACCAGCGTGATGTCGCGGAGGCTGAGTGCGTGAATGCACTCCGTCAGGTTAGACAGATGGCGCCGCAGCGTATGGTAGCGCTTGTTGTTGGGCTTATCGCTCAGCCCAAAACCGATGTGATCCATCGCGATGCAGCGGTAGCCCTGCGCCGCGTAGTAGATCATAAAAGCGCGGTAGATAAAGCTCCACGTCGGGTAGCCGTGCACAAAAACCAGCGTTTCGCCATCCTCCGGCCCTTCGTCAATATAGTGCATGCGCCGGCCATCGCTCAACGTCAGGTAATGCGACTTAAACGGATAGAGCACGCGAGTCGCTTCAGGCAACACGACCGTTGCCATGCCATCCCCTTACCTTCCAACTGGTTTGGTACTTCTGAAGGGCAGTTCACGGCCGGAGGCACGCCCCGCGCAGCCGCATCTCCCCCATTGTACGCTACCTCGTGGCGCGTGGGAATTCGGCGGCGCGTTTCCCGGCAAATTCGCCGGCTGTCCGTATAAAGCGTAAATATCCCCCG
>CAZGLU010000149.1:0-8015 GCA_964526095.1 uncultured Anaerolineaceae bacterium
GTCGCGTGTGGGGATACGCGACGCTCTAGCGGGTGGGGTGGTGGGATGTCCTGTATGGACTGTTAACGTTAGTATAAGCAAGTCAGGTCCCGTTGTCAAGCTTCGCGCTCGGCAATAGCACCTAAGTACTTGCGCCACAGCGCCTCGACTACGGCGGCGATTAATTGCGCGTCAAGCTGGTCCTGGGCGTTCGATCCGCTGAGCGACACGCGCTGGCCCTCGTCGTTGAGCGTGATGGTATACCCGTCGTCGGAGTAATTGACGCGATCCACAGCGCTGAACGGGTACTTCCAGACCTGCCGCTGCCCGTCGAGGTAAAGGAACGTCTGCGTGACGTACAGTTTGCCGGAGTCGATCACGGCCTCCGACGCGCCCAGGCCGAACACACCGCTGCTCGTCGTTTCGTGCAGCGTCACGCCCTTCAGGCTGAGGAAGGGCTGCCCCTCCCCTGCCCCGGCGTCAGGCTCAGGACGCTGCAACCACGACAGATCGCCCTCCTGGGCCTGCATCACGCGCTGGCGCTGCACGTAGCCATCCGTGCTGATCGCCAGGGCCTCCTGCGCCGACAACCACCCTGCCCTACCGAAGTGCAGCGCGACGTAATAGTAGCGCGGGTCGCGGTTGACGTGGCGATAGCGGATGTGCCAGGCTTCGGGCAGCGCAGGGTCGGCGTCGAACTCCGCCGATGTGCCGCAGCGGCTACACTTCAGCACGGGATAGTCGCTGCCCACGCCCAGGATCTTGCGGCTTGGGTATAACGCCGTCGTGCCCTCGGCGTGGCAGTACAGGCATCCCTGCAAGGGTGGCAGCAGGGCGAAGCTCGCGTCGAACATGGCCGCCGCCTCAGTTGCTAACGGAGAGGCTCGAGGAAGCCCATCCTTTCACGTACGGTTTTCAGTGTGGCGTTGGCGATCTCGGCTGCCCGTTCTGCGCCGCGTGCGAGCAGTTGGTCGATGTAACCGGCGTCACTGGTCAGCTCCCGATAACGCTGCTGGATCGGCTCCAGCGTCGCTACCGTGACATCGGCCACCGCCTTTTTCAGCTCGCCGTAGCCCTGGCCCTCGAACCGCCGCTCGATCTCCTCGCGGGTTTCCCCGCTCAACGCCTCGTACAGCTCCAACAGGTTGTTGACGCCCGCCTTCTCCGGGTCGCGGCTGAACCGGATCTCCCGCCCGGAGTCGGTCACGGCGCGCATGATCTTCTTGCGGGCCTTGCTCGGCTCGTCGAGGAGGTAAACCGCGTGATATTCGGACGATGTCTCGCTCTTGCTCATCTTTACCGTGGGGTCGTCCAGCCCCATGATGCGGGCACCGGTGGGCGGGATCATCGCCTCCGGGATGGTGAACGTCTCCCCGAACAGGTGGTTGAAGCGCTGGGCCACATCTCGCGTCAGTTCCAGGTGCTGGCGCTGATCGTCGCCCACCGGCACGGCGTGGGCCTGGTAGAGCAGGATATCCGCTGCCATCAACACCGGGTAGTCGAGCAGCCCGGTGCTGACCGATTCGGCCTGCTGCTTGGCCGCTTTGTCCTTAAACTGTGTCATCCGGTTCAGCCAGCCCAGCGGCGTGATGCAGTTGAGCAGCCACGTCAGTTCAGAATGGGCGGGCACGTGCGACTGCACGAAGACCGTGGAAACGTCAGGATCGATACCACAGGCGAGGTAGAGCGCCGCCACTTCGCGCGTCTTGGCGCGCAGGCTCTCCGGATCATATGGCACGGTGATGGCGTGCAGGTCCACGACGCAGAAGAAGCTGTCGAAGTTGTACTGCTCGCGCGCCCACTGGCGGAGCGCCCCGACGTAGTTGCCGATGGTCAGGTTGCCGGATGGCTGCACGCCGGATAAGACCCGCCGCGTGGTTGGGGTGTTCGTGCTCATGCGGTCTGCTTTCTATCGAAGGAGGTACACGGTTGCTGGCGGGGATTGTAGCATTGCGGCCCGAGGCGGGCAACAGGCCAAAGCAACAGGCCGCGTATTGAAACGCGGCCCGTTCAGTACCGCCGGTAGGATTCGAACCCACGACGCCCAGTTCCGAAGACTGGCGCTCTATCCCCTGAGCTACGGCGGCGGCTGGCGGAAATGGTACCACGTCCGGCAGGCCGGATCAATAGCGGCCCGGCGGGGCTACCAGGGGCAGTCCGGGCAGGTCTGGATGTTGGCGACGTGCCCCACCCGCCTGTACATCTGCACGCCGGTGAACGGCTCGCCCAGGATGCCGTCATGGATCGCCCAGGAGCGGCCCCGTACCGTGTGCGCCGCCTCCGGTTGGCGGAACGGGGAGTCGCCGTTGAGCCGGGCGTGCAGCTCGCCGCCGGGCTGGAAGCCTTCGTGGATCGCGCGCATCCGGGCCAGCCCGCGCGCGTAGGCGAAGCCGTACCGCTCAAACGCGATCGCGTTATGGTAAAACAGCGGCTCGATGAAGAACAGTGCGTGGCCCATCCTGCTGACGAATTTTTCGAAGTGCGGGATCGCCGTGCGAAACAGCCGCAGCCCGCGCCGGATCTGCCCCGGCGCCATGCCCGCCTGCATCGCACGGATCTCCTCCGGGATGTTGCGGGTGCGCGTGCCAAGCTGCGTGGGGTTGCCCTCGGCGTCCACGTCGATGTTGTAGCGTGGGGCGTTCGGGTCGCTCACGACGACCATCAGCACGGCGAGCTGCGCGTTGGGCGTGTCGCCCATCTGGAGGTAAAGGGCCGGGTCCGGTGCGTCGGGCGCATGGCGGATCGACACCTCGACCGAGCTACTCCCGGTCGGGCAGCGCACCTCGATCACCTTCTCCCCACGTACGGTGTGCGTCGCCGGATCGATGCCGAACATGGGATAAACCCAGTCCGGGATCAGGGTGTGGTAGATCGCCAGTTTTTCGGGCGCTGGTAGGTCGTTGATCTCCCGCACGGAATGAGGGAAGCGGTCAGGAACGTCGGCCATTTGGGTTCCGGTGAGTGCTGGTTAACGGTGTCGCTCGCGCAGGGCGCGCTCGATCTGGCGCTGCGTATCCCTTTCGCGCAGGGTACCGCGCTTGTCGTACTGCTTCTTGCCGCGTGCCAACGCGATCTCGACCTTGGCCTTGCCGCGCACCAAATACAGTTGCGTCGGGATGAGGGTCAACCCTTTCTCCTGGACGGTGCTCAGCAGGCGGTTGATCTCACGGCGGTGCAGCAGCAGTTTGCGCGGGCGCAGCGGATCGTGCCCGAACTTGCCCGCCTCGTCGTACGAGGCGATGTGGGTGTTGATCAGCCACAACTCGTCGTCGCGCGGCTGCACGTAGCCTTCGCGCAGGTTCACGCGTCCCGCGCGGATCGACTTGATCTCCGAGCCGGTCAGCACAAGACCGGCCTCAAATGTTTCCAGCAGTTCGTAATCGTGCCGTGCCTTACGGTTGGTCGAGATGACCTTGCGGCCCTGCTCCATCGTCAGCTTCCTTCTGTGTGGGTACGCTCAATCCGTGTCCGCGTCCAGCGCCGCGAGCGCCTCGTTCAGGTGGCGGAGGGCCTCGCCCATCTCGACATCCCGGCCATCTTCAGCCGGGATCATGGCGATATCCGGCTCCAGGCCGCTGCCATTGAGCGCCGTACGGGCGGGCGTGAACCACTCGGCGGAGGTGATATGGACCGCGGAGTTATCGGCCAGGCGGAAGATCAACTGCACTGAGCCTTTCCCATACGTCTTCTGCCCGATCAGGATGCCACGGCCCCGGTCCTTGATCGCGCCTGCGACCAGTTCCGAAGCGCTGGCCGTGCCGCTGTTTACCAGGACGACGAGCGGCAGGTCGAGTGCGGCGCCGCCTGAAGTCGCCTCGGTGGTGTGCTCGCCCTCGCGTGTACGCTCGTAGAAGACCACGCCGCCGTCAAGGAACTCCGACGCGACCTCAACCGATTCGGCCAGCAGCCCGCCCGCGTTGCCGCGCAGGTCGAGGATCAGCGCGGCCATACCCCCCTCGCGCAGCTCGCTCAATGCCTCACGCAGCTCGTCCGGCGTGCGGCTGGTGAAACGCATGATCTGGATGTAGCCGATGGCCGGGCTTTCCTGCGCCATGTGCCACAGCACGGACGGGTCAGCCACGACCGCGAACTCGATGAAGTACTCGCGCTCGTCAGTTTCGTCGGCCCCGCGCACCGTGATCGTCACGCCGCGCCCTTCGCCGACCTCGCCGCGCACCATTTGATCGACGACGTCCAGGCGCTCGTCGGGCTGCACCGGCTCGTGGTTGATGGCGACCAGAATGTCACCCTGGCGCACGCCGGCGGCCTCCGCCGGGCTTTCGGGTACGGGATACAGCACGAAGTTGCCCTGCTCGTCGCGCCGGATCTGCACGCCGATGCCGCCGTACTGACCGGCCAGGACGTCGGACTCGCTCTGTGCAACCGGCGGGTCGTTGAAGAAGGTGTAGGGGTCGTTGAGCCGGCCCAGGTATCCCCGGATCGCCGCGTATTCAAGCTCGCGCGCGTCCGGCATCTCGCGCAGGTAGTGGTCCTTGACGAGCTGCTCGACCTCGGCCAGCAGTGGGAACTCGCTGTCCCGCTGAGATTGGGCGGTCGCAGGGACCTGGCCCCGGATGAAGAATCCGGCCAGGAACACCACCGCTAACAGCAGCCCGGTCAGCATCCCCTGACCGACGGATTCGGCCACGCGCCGCTTGGAAATCTGTCCTTGCTTCATCCTGGTTCGCCTGTGTTTGCTCCACGATGCCTGCGATTGTAGCATAGCTGGCGCGAAAAACTAACGCCGGAATTGCCTCGGCAGGCCCGGCAGTCTATGATAGGCGGACTCGTCGCTTTGGAAGCTGGCAACGGATCGCTGCGAGCGCTAGTTGTGGCAGGAAGGCACCCGTGATCGAAGAAGCACAACAACCTCTGGTCTTGATTGCTGATGACGAAAGCCATGCCGTGATGCTCCTGACGCGCGTGCTTGAGCGGGACGGCTTCGCCGTCGCGAGCGCGCGTGATGGCGAGGAGGCGCTCGTCCAGGCGCGCAGCCTGCGTCCGGACCTGATCCTGATGGACGTGCAAATGCCGAAGCTGAACGGCTTCGAGGTTGTGCGGCAACTGCGCGAGGAACCGGAGACTTCGCGCATCCCGATCATCTTCGTCACGGCTGCTGCGCGCGAGCCTTCGGATGTCGCGCACGGTTTCAAGCTTGGCGCGGACGACTACATCCGTAAGCCGTACAACTACCACGAGTTGCTGGCGCGTGCCCACAGCAAGATGCAGGCCAGGCGGCTTGAGGAACGCTTGCAGCGCCGCACCGAAGAACTGGAGGCCCTGGTTCGCATCGGCGCTGAGTTCAACCAACGGCTCGCGCTGGAAGACCTTATCGAGCTTGTGGTCGGCGTGGCGAGCGCGGAACTGGGCGCCGACTACGCGGAATTGTACCTGTTCGATGACGATCACCGGCTTGGCAGCTTCGTCTGCACGCGGGACGCAAGCGAGGCGGATGACGCGTTCGCCAGCGCCGTCCGTCGCCTGGAGCAACACCACAGTATCGCCAGGGCAGTGTTGCAGGGAGGCGAGCCGCTGCTGATCGCCGACACCGCAACGGCGGCGGATGTAGCCGCCGACCTGTCGCAGATGGGCCTGGGGTGTGCGCTGGCGACCCCGCTGCGCCATCACGGGGCATTGGTCGGCATCCTGGTTCTAGGGAACGAGCAGCCGGGCACTTTCTCGGAGAACGATCTGCGCCTGCTGCGCTCCATCGGCGAACAGGCGGCACTGGCGGTCCGCAATGCCCAACTGTATGCGGAACTGCGCAACTACGCGCAAAATCTGGAGGAAATGGTCGAGCAGCGTACCCAGGAGTTGCGCGCAGCCCAGGCGCAGTTGATCCGCAGCGAGAAGCTGGCCGCGCTGGGGCGGCTAGCCGCCGGGATCGCGCACGAGGTCAATAACCCGCTTCAGCCGATCCTGAACTGCCTGGAGGTCGCGATCGAGGATGTGGAGCGCGGCGAGCTGGTGGATACGGAGGTCCTGCGCGTCGCGGAGACGGAGGTACAGCGCATCAAGACGATCGTCACGCGGCTGCTGGACTTCGCGCGGCCCGGAAGCGGCGCCGGGGCGGACAATGAGCAGGTCGATCTGCGCGGGTTGATCCAGGAGATCCTGCTCCTGACGGCCAAGAACCTAGAGCAACGGGGGATCACCGTCCGGTCACGTGTGGACGTCGAGGCACCCGTGCTCGGCAACCCGGCGCAGCTTAAGCAGGTTATGTTGAACCTCGTCCTGAATGCGATGGAGGCGATGCCCGACGGCGGCGAGTTGTCGATCGAAGTGTACCCGGCGGACGACGGGGCCATGATCGCCGTGACCGATACCGGCGTGGGCATGGACGAGGAAACGCTGGCGCAGATCTTCGATCCGTTTTACTCCACCAAGCAGGACGGCACCGGCCTGGGGCTGGCGGTGACGTACGGCATCGTGGAGGGGCACGGCGGACGGATCACCGTCGAGAGCCAGCCGGGGGTGGGGACGTGCTTCTCGATCTGGCTGCCGCGCGTATCGCAGGCGTAAGGCTGCGCGTCAGGTTGAGAGCCAGTACGTCCGGAACTCGTCCCAGGTGATCTCCCCGTTTATGTAGCGTTGGGCGTGTTCGCGCGCCACGACGCTGCGGTACAGGACGTCGTGGCGGTCCGTCAGGCAGCGGTCCACGGTGACGCCGACTGCCGAGATGTCGTCCGACAGGGCCGAAGCCTGTGCCGCGGCGAGCGCCATGCCTTCATCGACGAGGCGGGGCAGCGCCGGACTGGGCGCGCTGCACAACTCGACGTAGAACGTGTTGCCGATGCTGCTGGGCGCGACGACCCCCCTGCCCCGCTCGGCCAGCCCGATCGAAGGGAGTTGGGCATCGACGGCTGACCGCGCGCTGGCGATCTGCTCGTTGTCGAGCGACAGCGCGATCAGTGCGCCCGGGTCGTCCCCGGTGCCGTCGTCCTGTGACATGATGAAATACACCGCCAGGGCGCCAGCCAGCGCGATCACGATCACGAGCAGCCCGAGCAGCAGCCAGCTTGCTCCACGCCGTGCCGGGCGCTCCTGCGTCTGCGCGACGACGAGTTCCTCGTCCGGGAACTCCGGCTCTAAGTCGGCAGGGAGCGGCTCGGCAAAGATGTCGTCGTCGAACGTCAGCGAGGCCAGCGCCTCGTCCGCCGCCTGATCGGCCTCGGCGGCGCGCAGGTCCTGGTCCAGCGTGGCGAAGGGATCTTCCTCGGGATAGCTTTCGGCCTCGCTGTCCTCGAACAACACCGATTCGAACAGGTCGTCGGCGTCCTCTGCGGCCTCGAAGGGCGGGAGCTCTTCGGGCGCGAACTCGGGCGGCGGGACGGCAGCATAATCGGTGGCATAATCGGTCAGGTCCTCGGCTGCCGGGGCTACCGGGGTTGGCGGCGGTGGCGTGGGCGCCTCAGGGGGTGCCTCGAGGGCTACCTCTACGCCCCCGACCTCGACGGGCATCGTGTCGGACGGCACGCCGTAGGTGGTCGCCAGCTCGGGGAACCGCTCAAGCTCGTCGCGCTCCGGTGGGTATTCACGGTTCAACTGAAGCAGCATCTCGCGAGCCTTCGGGGCGTTCGGGTAGTTCGGGTCCAGCCGCAGAACCTGAAGCAGCGCCTCGCGTACCTCGCGCGGCTCGGTGGCGGCATAGGCCAGCAGCCACCACGCGTGAATGTTGCGCGGCTCCACGGTGACGATAGGCCGCAGCAGGTCGAGCGCGTCCTGAGTCTTGTCGCGCTTGATCAGCTTGTAAGCGAACTCCAGATCATCGCGAATGCTGCTCATAATTGTTCTTCTCCCATGGACCGGAACGCGCCGCGCTACGCTGCGGGGGAGGCTTTGGCTGGCACAGGCAGACGCCGGGCGTCCTGGGCTTTGCTACCCTGGAGTGTACGTTGATTTGGGTGGGGATGCAAGCGGGGAACTTAGGGAAACAAAAAGGCTTCCGGGGAAGCCTCGTGTTGCAATCGCTCTCATGCTGGTGCCCTGGAGAGGACTCGAACCTCCACGCCCGTAAGGGCACAGGCCCTCAACCT
>CAZGLU010000150.1:0-8005 GCA_964526095.1 uncultured Anaerolineaceae bacterium
CGGCGGTGCTGGGCGGCGCGCAGTCGCTGCACACCAACAGCATGGACGAGGCGCTAGCCCTGCCCTCCGAGCACGCCGTCACCATCGCGCTGCGCACGCAGCAGGTGATCGCGGAGGAGACGGGCGTCGCCAACACCATCGATCCGCTCGGCGGCAGTTACTTTGTCGAAAAGCTCACCGACGATCTGGAGGCCGAAGCCTACGCGTACTTCGAGCGGATCGACGCGCTGGGCGGCGTGCTCGGCGCACTGGAGGCGGGCTTCTTCCAGCAGGAGATCGCGGACGCGGCGTTCCGCTTCCAGCAGGAGGTTGATCGCGGCGCGCGGCGGATCGTGGGCGTGAACGCCTACCAGAACGACGAGCCGCTGCACATCCCGCTTCTGGAGATGGACCCGCAGGGGTACGAGCGCCAGGTCGCGCGGCTGGAGGAGCTGCGCCGCACGCGGGACAACGACGCGGTAGCGCGCAGCCTGGACCGTTTGCGTGCGGCGGCGCGCGGCACGGACAACCTGATGCCGCCGATCCTCGACGCGGCGCGGGCCTACGCCACGTTAGGCGAGATCACCGATGTGCTGCGCGACGAGTTCGGGCTGTACCAGGAGAAGCACGTGATCTAAGCGCTCAGCGGTTATAGCGGTTAGCAGGGCCGGGGGTGCGGCGTGACGGCGCTCAATCCCGCAGCGGAAGCGGGGCCGGGGCCGCCTGGGAGGGTGCAGGCGCGTCGCCCGCCTTCGGCTTGACGAGCGTATCGAGGTCCACGCCCGCGAGGTGCGCCGGGCGGTGCAGGATCGTGTCGCGCGGGTCGTGGGCGGCGTGGCGCGCGCGGGCCGCGACCATCGTCTGCGTCGCGTAACAGTAGCGGCAGCCGAACAGGCACGTATCGTACGCGCCGATGTCGATCGAGCGCACGCAGCCGCAGTGCTCGCGCGTAGGGTGCGGCTTGAGGCGGAACGCGGCATCCCCGATCAGCGCCGCCAGCAGGTCGGGATCGACGCAGCGGCCCGCGCGCATGCCGGGCGCGAGGTTGGCCTCGGCCTCGCAGCAGCCGTACAGCGCGATCCCGTGCCGCCCGGCGATCTCCACGAACCCGGCCAGCAGTCCGGCGCGCGTCTCGGCGTCGGGCGGCTCGAAGCGCAGCCCGTGTGAGGCGCTCACCTCGCCCAGGTTGCGCCGCGTCTTGCCGTAAAGGTCAAGGAACGAGGTGACACAGCGGGCGGTGTATCCTTCCAGCGCGGCGGCGATGGTGGCGAAGCGGTCCAGGTGGTACGCCGGGGGCGTCGCGCTGCTCAACACCACGGGATCATAACGCCACACCACGCGCCCCGGCCCGACCCGTTCCGCCAGCGCGCGGAAGGTGCGCAACGCGGCGTCCAGGGGCGGGTTGTACAGCTCCAGTGGGGCGCCGTAGCCGGTGATCGTCACGTGGAAGTAGGACGCGTAGCCCCGCGCGGCCAACTCGTCCAGGTATGGGAACAGCGGGCGCGGGTGCCGCGTCCAGAAGACGAACGCGAGCGTATCTTCAGGCCGCAACGAAACGCGATACACCGCGCCGGAGAACGGGTTGATCCAGTGGCAGTAACCGGCGCGGATGCGGCCCATCAGCCAGGGCGTGTAGAAGGCGGGCAGATCGGTGCGGCGGCTGGCGCTGATCACGTGCATCGAGGCGCGCTCCTGGTCCAACAGGTACCCCTAAGCATAGAACGGGCGTTCGTTTTTCGCAAGCGGTTTCGCAAGCCGTCCGATCATCCCGCGATCCGCGCGCGCACCGCCGCGACCGCCTGCGCAGGGTAGCCCGGCATACGGTCGCGCAGCAGGCCGTCGGCCAGGTCGAGCAAGCCGCCTGCCGCCTGCTCCGGCGCGAGGTCCAGCAGCGCGTTGATCTCCGCCCCCAGCGCCGGGTACGCCGCCTCGAAGCGGCGCAGCGGGTCGAGGTTGTCCAGCGTCCTGGCTTCACCCTGCGGCGGGAGGACCGTCGGGATCAGGCGCAGCAGCGCGGCCAGCGCCATGCCGTCGATGACCTGCCGCCCGCTGAGCCGCTCCCCGCGACGGCAGCGCCCCACCCCGACCAGCAGCGCGGTGACGAACTGCCCGAACAGGCACAGCCCGTCGCGGGCCAGGTCCTCGGCCTCCGCCGTCGTGGCGGCCTGCATACGGGCCAGGTCGTCCGCCAGGTTGATCCGGTCGATCAGCAGCCGGTAGTCGTTCACCCGCGCGTGGAGCAGCCCCGCCCGGTCGGATACGGCGTACTCGATCAGATGGCCGTGGTCGTAAAGGGCCTTGAAGCCGCCGTGCGGCTCGCGGAACCACAGCACGATCCGGTCGCCGTCCGGCAGCCAGTCGGCGCGCGTCTGGAACCACGTCTGCGCCTCCGGCGTCACGACGAGCCAGAAGTCATGGTCGGACCAGTCATCCGGCGTGTGCGACCGGCCCGCCATCGACCCGACCGCCATCAGCCCCACCACGCGGGGATCGGGGTCCAGACGCGCCAGCAGCGCCGCCGTAAACGCCTCGTAGTCGTGCCGGTTCATGGTGCATCCCTCACTTTGACAGGCAACCAACCCGCCGCCGGGTAACCCGCGCCCATTGTGCGCCGGGATGCGGCCCGCCGTCAAGCGTACCCTGTCGCGGTGCCGCCCCTGGCCCGGTACGGTACACTTGAGCCGGGTGGTGCGACCGGGACCGTGCCACCGTCACCACACATGGAAGGAGCCGCATATGCACATCTACGGCAAGCTGCTGCCCCCTGAGCCGCCGCGCCGCACCGTCCTGATCACCGGCGGCTCGTCGGGGATCGGGCGCGCGAGCGCGCTGCTGTTCGCCGCGCTGGGCGACCGCGTGACCGTCACGGCGCGCAGCCTGGACCGGCTGGAGGCGCTGGTGGCTGAGGTGGAGGGGAAGAAGCTGCCGGGAGCGATCCTGCCCGTCGCGGCGGACGTCACCGACGCGGCGGCGATGGCGCGCGCCGTCGCGCTGACGCTGGCCGAGTTCAACCGGCTCGACGTGGTGATCGCCAACGCCGGGATCGGGCAGCGCGCGCCGCTGATCGACGCGCCCTGGGAGGACATCGAAACCGTGCTGCGGACTAACATCGACGGGGTGATCCACACGCTGCGCGCGGCGGTCCCGGCCCTGCGTGCCAGCGGCGGCGGCCAGATCGTGCTCGTGTCCTCGATCCTGGGGCCGGTCCCGGCGGCCTACGCGGCGGCGTACAGCGCGAGCAAGGCCGCCACAGACGCGCTTGGGCGGGCGCTGCGCGGGGAGTTGAAGGCTGACGGCATCCACGTGAGCGTGCTGCACGTCGGGCAGACGCACACCGAATTCGCGCGGAACCGGCTGGGGCAGCCGGGCCGCGTCGCCACACGCTGGCCCACCATGACGCCCGAACAGGTCGCGCAGGGGATCGCCCGCACCCTGGAGCGCAAGCCGCGCACGATGGCGCTGCGCCCGATCGACAGCCTGTTCATCTGGGCGGGCCGCAGCTTCCCGGCGCTGGTCGACCGGCTGCTGGCGTGGGTGTATCGCCAGGCGCCGGAGTGACACGGGGGCGCGCCCGTGCGTCAAATTGCCGAATGCCCTATCCTGAAGGATAATGCTCACAGCGAACCTGCTATTACCGGCGCGTGTTCGTGTGACTTGCCGCAACCAGGAGAACCGATCTATGGCCTCGCAACTGCATGAAGCCGTGAGACTCGCGCAGGAAGGGCGCCGCGACGACGCCCGCATGCTGCTGCGCCAGGTGGTCCAGACCGACCCGAATAACGAGATGGCCTGGTTGTGGCTGGCCTCGGTCGCCGGCGACCAGGTCGAGTACGAGCGCGCGCTGAACGAGGTGCTGCGCATCAACCCCACCAACGAGCAGGCCCGCCGCCTGCGCGACCAGTTCATCCAGCAATACGGCTCGCGCCTGAGCGCCACGCCGCCGCCCTACGGCACCCCCGCCGGGCAGCCGACCACGTACGGGGGCCAGCCCGCACAGCCGCCGTCGTCCGGCTATTACGGGGCGCCAGCGACCCCGCCGCGCGCCGAGCCGTCCGCCGGGTATGCGCCCTACAGCCCGCCCGCGCCGGAGCGCGTCGTCGAGCGCGAGCGCGTGGTCGAGCGCCGGGGACGGCGGGGCTGCTTCGGCTGCGGGTGCGTGCCGTCGTGCCTGATCGCGCTCCTGGTCCTGATCGTGCTGCCCGCCGTGATCTGCGGCATCATCGCCTACACCAACCGCGACGCGGCGCTCGGCCCCGGCGACTGGCTGGCCGCGTACCTGCCCGGCGACCTGGGCCGTAAGGAGGTCAACTTCGAGGTAGACAACAGCCCGGTGTCGGTCACGGTGCCGCGCAGTTGGTACCCGGCCTTTGAGGGCAGCGCGTGGTGGGACCGCTACAGTGACATGCTCGACCAGGCGATCGGCTTCAATGATCCGGCGACCACCTGGGCGGGGCAGGCCGTGAACCTGGCGGCGGCCACCCTGGGCAACGCGAACATCCCGATTCTGGAGACGAATCCCGTCCAGTTGTACGACGGCGGCGTGCCGAGCGGCCTGCTATTCCAGGGCGTTGTGACCGCACGGGAAGCCGGTGTGGAGAGCTTTAACTGCAACGCGGTGCGCGGCGCCGCATCCGAGGTGACCGCCGGTTACAGCGCGGACGAGGCGGCCCGCTTCACCACGTTCGAGCGCGGGCAGTGGTGCGGCTACCGGGTGGACAGCATCAGCTCGCTGCCCAGCCAGCTCAGCCTGGACAGCAGGACGACGCCCGTGCAGATCCATGAGACGGTATTTTACGTGCCGGTCGATGGCGAGCGCGCCGCGCACTGGTCGGTCCGCGTCCCGGAGGCACACTACAGCCGCTATGAGGACGACATCACCGAGATGATCAACACGGCGACCGTCGAGCGGATCGGCACGGTGGGGTAGCCTGCCGCCCCAGGACGCGGGATTAGCCGTCCCGCCCCTGGAAGATCGTCAGAGCGTCCAATTGACAGTGGCGCGTACGGGATGGTATAACCCCGCACGCGCTCACATCGACGTGTTACGCTCAAGCACGAGGAGCTTGCTTCCATGGCGATTCGAAGAATTGCAGTCATGACCAGCGGCGGCGACGCGCCGGGCATGAACCCCGCCATCCGCGCAGTGGTGCGCACCGCCACCGCTCACGGCGTTGAAGTCTACGGCATCCGCCAGGCGTTCTCCGGCCTGCTGGCGGGTGACTTTGAACGGATGACCAACCGTGACGTCAGTGGGATCATCGGGCGCGGCGGCACGATCCTACAGACCGCGCGCAACCTGGAGTTCCGCACGCTACCGGGCCAGAAGCGCGGCTTGCGCCGCCTGAACGAGCATGGCATCGATGGCCTGGTCGTGATCGGCGGCGACGGCAGCCTGCGCGGGGCGCTGGCGCTGCACCAACTGGGCTTTCCGGTCGTCGGCGTGCCGGGCAGCATCGACAACGACATCTGGGGCACGAACATGAGCATCGGCGTGGACACGGCGATGAACACGATCCTCGATGCCCTCGACAAGCTGCGCGACACGGCCAGCAGCCACGAACGCTGCTTCCTGATCGAGGTGATGGGCCGCAACTGCGGCTACCTCGCGACAATGGGCGGCATCCTCGGCGGCGCGGAGTTCATCATGATCCCGGAGCGATCCTTCACCCTGGAGGAAGTGGCCGAGGCCTTGGAGAACGCCTATCTGCACGGCAAGAGCCACGCCATCGGCGTGATCGCGGAGGGCGCCACGCCCAAGATCCACGAGGTCGCGGCCTTCCTGGAGGGGCACGAAACGGGCTTCGAGGTGCGCGTGACGGTGCTCGGCCATGTCGTGCGCGGCGGCGTCCCCTCAGCCTTCGACCGCCTGCTGGCGACGCGCATGGGCGTGCACGCGGTCGAGTGTTTGCTGAGCGGCGAGACGGGCGTCATGGTCGGCCTGCACGGGCGCGAGATGGGCACCGTCAGCCTCGAGGACGCGACCAACCGGGATAAACTGGTCGACAACGATTACATCCAGATGGCGGACATGCTCGCCCGCTGACACGGCTGGCGTGGCGGATCGGGCGCGCAACCCCGCCCCGATCCGCATCTGACGCCGCCCCGCCGGATCATCGGGAGGCAACGCCCCCCTCTTTTGTGTCAAATGTCAAGAGCAACCCGGCCCCCTGGCTGGTATAATGGGCCACGGATCTGAAGCTTTCCCCTGCTATTCTGGCAACGAACAGCGAAACTGCTTTGATCCGCATAATAAAAGTTGCGTGTCAGACCGTCAATTTGAGGAGGTTTTAGGATGTTGCGTATTGGTGTGCTTACGGGTGGCGGTGACGTTCCTGGCCTGAACCCGTGCATCAAGCAGATCGTGAATCGCGCGGTGGACGCCGGTCATGAGGTCTACGGCATCCGCCGAGGGTGGGGCGGCCTGCTGAATTACAACCCCGATGCGTCCCCTGAGGAAAACTCGAAGTGGGTGATCCCGCTGGACAAAACCGTGGTGCGCACGGTGGACCGTACCGGCGGCACGTTCCTGCACACGTCGCGCACGAACCCGCAGAACGTGCTGGCGAGCCAGGTGCCGGAGTTCCTGAAGGGCATGGACGTGCCCAAGAAAAAGGACAAGCACGGCCGCGAGGTGGACGACTTCACCTCACACGTGCTGAGGGTCCTGGACACGCTGGGCATCGACGTGCTGATCCCGATCGGCGGTGACGACACGCTCAGCTACGGCGAGCGCCTGCACCGCGAGGGCGTGAAGATCGTTGCCATCCCGAAGACGATGGACAACGACGTATACGGCACGGACTACTGCATCGGCTTCTCGACCGCCGTCACCCGCTCGGTGGAGTTCATCCACAACCTGCGTACCAGCGCCGGCTCGCACGAGCGCATCGCCGTGGTCGAGCTGTTCGGCCGCAACTCCGGCGAAACGTCGCTGATCGCGGCCTACCTGGCGGGCGTAGACCGCGCGCTGATCTCCGAGGTGCCGTTCGACCCGCAGCGCCTGGCGAAGCTCATCATGGAAGACAAGGCGTTCAACCCGAGCAACTACGCCATGGTCACCGTGTCGGAGGGCGCCCGCCTGATCGAGGGCGAGATCATCCAGCGCGGCGAGGCGGATGCCTACGGCCACCAGAAGCTGGGCGGCATCGGCGCAGTCGTCGGCGAACTGCTCAAGGAACTGACCGGCCAGAACATCATCTACCAGCAGGTCGCCTACCTGATGCGCTCCGGCGCGCCGGACTCGCTCGACCTGATGGTGGCGGCGAACTACGCCCAGATGGCGATGAGCCTGATCGAGCAGGGGCGCTTTGGCCGCATGGTGGCGTTGCAGCGCGGCCTGTACACCGACATCAACATCAGCACGATCCAGCAGGGCGTCAAGCGTGTGAACGTCGCGGAGCTGTACGACGTGGCCGAGTACCGCCCGAAGGTGCGCCACGTCTTCGGCATGCCCATGTTCCTGATGTAGCCCGGTTCGCCTGATCCGGATTTGTCGCGGGTAGGAGTGCAGCACAGCGCGCCTACCCGCTTCCTTTCACCCGGCGCCCGCGCACGATGTCCGGTTCGCGGGTACAATGGGGTGCGGAACATGACGCAGAGGAGAGACGCGCATGGAGTACAAGATTCACGGCACGGTGATGCAAGCACTTGAGATCACGCTGGCGCGCGGCGAGGCGATCTACACCGAGTCGGGCGGCATGGCCTGGATGACCGACGGCATCGACATGAAGACCAGCGGCAAGGGCGGCCTGGGCAGCATGATCGGGCGCAAACTGGCCGGTGAGAGCATGTTCATGACGACCTACACCTGCCAGAGCGAACAGGGGATGATCACCTTCACGCCGGAAAGCCCCGGCAAGATCATCCCGCTGAACCTCAAGGCTGGCTACAGCATGATCTGCCAGAAGGACGCCTTCATGTGCGCCGAGGAGTCGGTCAAGCTGGAGATGCACTTCCGGCGCAAGCTGGGCACCGGGCTGTTCGGCGGCGAGGGGTTCATCCTGCAGCGGCTGAACGGCGACGGGTG
>CAZGLU010000151.1:0-1006 GCA_964526095.1 uncultured Anaerolineaceae bacterium
TTCAGCTATGAGGAGCTACAGGCCGAAGTTGGCTACGAACTGTCGCCGGACATCTATGGCCCGCGCGAGGAGATGCCGGTCATCATCGCCATCGACGCGGTGCGGCCCCTGCCATAGTCAGCCCTGATAGCCAGCCCTGGCAACCTGTGAACTAGAGTAAAAACTAAAATAGATCGACGCCCGGTGCATGGCCGGGCGTCGATTGGGTTCAAGCCAGGGCCGGGCCTTACCCGGCGGCATCCTCATTCCCCGCGCCCCCATAGATCACCGCGACACGATCCTCGGCCAGCACGCTGCCGTCCTGCGCGGATTCAAAGAAGGCGACGATCTCGCCCTCGGTGGTGGCCGGGGCCATCGGTGAGAGCGTGACCTCCCAGATGCCGACCTCGCCCAACTCCCCGATCGCGGTGGTGGCGACCTGCTCCAGCACGTTGCCTTCCGCGTCGAGCGCCTGCACGACGACGTTGTTCTCGAAGCTGCCGCGCTGTTCCCCGTAAACGGTGATCGCCGCCGGATCGACGACGGCAGGCTCGCCGCCGGGGCCTTCCGTCGGCTCGGTGATCCGCACGAAGAAGTCCCCGGTCGCGTCGCCGGGCGTGCTGACCGGCGCGAGGGTGGGGTCCGGCAGGTCGCCGCCGGTCCCCGGCGTCTCCGTTTCGACGCCCCCGAACGAGAGGTTGCATCCGGCCAGCGCGAGCGCCAGCGCGGCCAGGATGAACGGTAACAGGTGCGTTGGACGTGATCGCATGGCCGTCTCTTTCTGTTGGGCCACGTCTCGCGGGGTCGCGGGTGGCCTCGTCTGTTAGGGATTATATCAATCCCCCGGCGCGGCGGGCAGCGCGGCGGCACGGGCGGCCTCTACGGCGGCCTCCAACTCCGCCCGCGTGGTGATCCCGCGCAGCGTGGTGAGCCAGGTGCGCAGGTCCGGGCTGAGCCGCAGCAATTCCTCGACCGCCGGGCCGATGGTGTCGGTCCCACCGGCGCCGGGGCCGCCCTGGTAGCCGCC
>CAZGLU010000151.1:1016-8004 GCA_964526095.1 uncultured Anaerolineaceae bacterium
TTCAGCTTGCGGATCGCGTAGCCATGCTCCACGAAGCGGCGGCGCTGCGCCTCCATAAACGCCTCCGCCTCCTCGACCGCGCCCTCGGCCAGCAGTTCGTCGACGCGCACGCGCGTCTCGTGCATGACGGCGTAGTAATCGAATGGCTCGGCGGACGCGGTGGGCGTCCCTCCCTCGAAGTAGGAGGGGTAGACGGGCGGCGGCAGGTCAGGATAGTAGCGGGCCATGACGCGCCGCGCGATCTCGCGCCCGAAATAGGTGGCGACCGTTTCATTGATCACGCGCGTGTCGGGCCGCAGCGAATATTCCAGGCCCAACGGCGCGAACATCAGGTAGTGGTGCGCCCACTCGTGCGCCGTGACCTCGATGGCCTGCGCGACGGAGCTGGTTTCCACGATCATGCTGGGGTAGAGGCTGAGGCCGCCGAGCGGCGCGATCAGGGACGACACGTTCAGGTCCGCGTCGATCCGGTCCTCGATGGCCTGGCGCTGCTCGACGGGCAGGGCGTCCAGCTCCAGCGTGACGGCCAGCTCGATCCGGTCGCGCGGGGAGACGATCAGCAGCGTCGGGATCGCGGTGAAGTGCATCGACACTGGCGGGAGCGGCTGGCCGAGCAGGCCGAAGCCCTCGTCGGCCAGCACGGCGGACACCTGATCCTCCAAGATGCCCTCGACCAGCGCCTGGTCGGCGGCAAGCTGGCGGCGCAGCGCGTCGCGCTCGGTAGTGAACGGGGCGCTCGCCGCCGCCGGATCCTCGGTGTTGGGGTCGGCGTAGATCGCGTTGGTCTGCGCCTCAAGCGCCTGGACGCGCGCCACGGTTTCGAGGTAGTCCACCACGCGCTCCCGGCCTACCTCTGGCGGCAGGTAGGGATGCACGCCGAACAACTCCTGCCCGGCCTTGAACCGCAGCGCGTCGATCTCCCACGTCACGAAATCGAACAGGTGATCGCGCACGTAGGGCATCACCTGTCCGCGCAGCGAGCGGTCGATCACCGCCCCGGAGCCGAGCAGCAGCACGAGCAGGATCGCGGCCAGCAGCCGCAGCCCGACGGAGAACACGAAACGCCCGGCGCGGCGCAGCCGTCGCCAGGCGGCAGAAGCGGTCGATAGGACGGCGTTCATAGCCGCGTACTATACCAGGGCGGGCCGCCTGCGCCCAGGGTGGGCACGCGCGAAGCGCCCTCAGCCCGCACCATCCCGGCGGCGGTTTGCCGGGAAGGGGGCGGCAGGTGATAATTGGGGCATGGCGATCCAGACGATTCAACATGGCCGCGCGACGTGGATTAATATTGAGCGCATTACTCCCGAAGATATCCAGGTGCTGCGGGAGATGTACCCCCATTTCCACCCGCTTGACCTGGAAGACCTTCAGAGCCGTATCGAGCGTCCGAAGCTGGATGACTACGAGGATTACCTGTTCGTCGTCATGCACTTCCCGCTCTGGGACCCCGTGCAGCGCATCAGCCGCGCGGCGGAAGTGGACATGTTCCTGGGCAGCGGCTACCTGATCACGGTCAGCGATGGCTCGCTCAAGCCGCTGCGTCACATGTTCGAGCAGTGCGAGTCCAGCCTGGAAATGCGCGAGCAATTGCTTGGCCGGGGCGCCAGTAAAGCCTTCTACGTCGTGATCGACCGCCTGGTGGACTATATCTTCCCGATCTTGTATAAGGTGGACGCCAACATCCGGGAGCTGGAGGAGGAGATCTTCACTGAGGACTCGCGGCGCATCATTCAGGATATCTCGTTCATCCGGCGCGACATCATCGCCCTGCGCCGCATCATCCGGCCGCAGATCGGGATCCTGGAGAGCCTGCAAAAAGTGGACCGCCCCTTCATCCGCGAGGAACTGGATGTGTACTTCGGGGACATCCAGGACCACCTGATCAAAGGGTGGGATATCGTTGAAGAACACCTGGAGATCATTCGCGGTTTGTCGGACACCGCCGATACGCTGGTGACCTACCGGCTGAACGAGGTGATCCGCATCCTGACGGTGATCTCGGTGCTGATGCTGCCGCTGACGCTGATCAGCGGAATCTATGGGATGAACATCAAACTGCCGTTTCAGGATGTCGAAGTCGCGTTCGAACTGGTGATAGGGATGATGTTTGTGATTGCGACCGGGATGCTTGTTTATTTCCATCATCGGGGGTGGCTGTGAGAGGGTCCGTGCCTCAACTGCCGCCGGTGGAGATCATCCGCCATACTGCCGGGCTGCGCGCGCTGGTGGACCGCGTGCGCGCCGAGCCGCTGCTGGCGGTCGATACCGAATCCAACAGTCTGTACGCCTATTACGAGCGGGTCTGTCTGGTGCAGCTTTCGACGCGCACGCAGGACTACATCATCGACCCGCTGTCGATCGATGACATGAGCGCGTTGGGCGAGCTGCTGGCCGACCCGGCGATCGAGGTGATCTTCCACGCCGCCGAGTATGACATCATCACGATGAAGCGGGACTTCGGCTTTACATTCGCCAACATCTTCGACACGATGATCGCGGCGCGCATCTGTGGCTGGGCACAGTTCGGGCTGGGCAACATCCTCGAAAGCCAGTTTGGCGTGCGTGCGGAGAAGCGCTTCCAGCAGGCCGATTGGTCCGTGCGCCCGCTCCCCGCCGAGCAGTTGGTGTA
Source organism: uncultured Anaerolineaceae bacterium (assembly GCA_964526095.1). GTDB lineage: Bacteria > Chloroflexota > Anaerolineae > Aggregatilineales > Aggregatilineaceae > Aggregatilinea. Next base: position 3,646 of record CAZGLU010000151.1, read on the forward strand.
CGCGCAGATGGACACTCACTTCCTGCCGGAGCTACGCGACCGCTTGCTGGAGGAACTGACGGCCAAGGGGCACCTGGAGGAGGCGCACGAAACCTTTGCGGACCTGCCGAACCTGCCCGCCGCCCGCCAGTCGTTCGACCCCGAAGGGTACTGGCGCATCGGCCAGGCGCGCACGTTGAGCCGCGCGGAGATAGGCGTGCTGCGCGAGTTGTTCCTGCTGCGCGACGACATCGCGCGCCGCCGTGACCTGCCGCCCTTCAAGATCCTCAGTGACAGGGTCCTCGTACAGCTCGCTCAACTGGGGCCGCGCCGTGTGGAGGACCTGCACGCCGTCAAGGGGCTGTCCTTCGACCGGGTGCGGCGCTATGGCGACGAGATCATCGAGGCCGTGGCCCGTGGGCGACGTAACCCGCCGCCGGAGCCGCCAGCGCGCAGGCCGCAGCCCGATCCCGAGGTACAACTGCGGTATGATGCCCTGCGCGAATGGCGCAAGGAGCGCGCGCTGCAACGCGGCGTCGAGTCCGACGTGATCGTGTCCCGCGAGGCGTTGTGGGCGCTGGCGAAGCATCCGCCGTCGAGCCTGGAGGACCTGGACGGCGTGCCGGGCCTGGGGCCGTGGCGCCGGGCGCAATATGGGCGCGAGTTGTTGAGCGTGTTGGCGCGGGCGGGTAACGAGGACTAGCGCCGGGCCACAGCTTCAACCCGACCGGCCCCCGGATGTGGGGCACCGCAAGCGAGGAGAGATGACATGCGCATCACGTTTCATGGCGCGGCGCGGACCGTCACCGGCTCGCAGCATCTGATCGAAGTGGACGGCAAGCGGATCCTGCTGGATTGCGGGCTGTATCAGGGTCGCCGCGCAGAGGCGATGGAACGCAACCGGAACCTGCCCTTTGATCCCGGCGCGATCGATGTGATGGTCCTCAGCCACGCCCACATCGATCACAGCGGCAATATCCCGAACCTGGTGCGGGCCGGGTTCCGGGGGGACATCATCTGCACCTACGCCACGCGGGACCTCTGCGCGACGATGCTGATGGACAGCGGCTATATCCAGGAGAAGGACGCCGAGTTCGTCAACAAGAAGCGCGCCCGGAACAATGAGCCGCCGGTCGAGCCGATCTATACCGTCGAGGACGTCGTGAACTCCCTCGACTACTTCCATGCCATCGGCTACCACCGTGCCCTGGAGATCCTGCCCGGCGTGACCGTGACGCTCCTGGACGCCGGGCACATGCTCGGCAGCGCGATCGTGGTGCTCGACATCGAGGATCGGGAGGCCGGGCGCGACGTGCGGCTGGTGTTCAGCGGCGACCTGGGCCGCCACGACATCCCGATCATCCGCGACCCGGAGACGGTTGACCATGCCGATGTGCTGCTGCTTGAAAGCACGTACGGCAACCGCCGACACGAGCCGGTCGAGGACGCCGAGAGGCGCCTGCAAGAGGTCATCCACCGCACATACCGGCGCGGCGGCGCGGTGATCATCCCGGCGTTTGCCGTGGGGCGTACGCAGCAGTTGGTCTACTCGCTGCACCGCATGACGGTCGAGGGGCGCATCCCGCCCATCCCGATCTACGTGGACAGCCCGCTCGCGATCAACACGACCGCCGTGTTCCGGCTGCACCCCGAAGCGTACGACGCCGAGATCCGCGCCTTCATGCTGGAGGCAGGCGATCCGTTCGGCTTCGACCAGCTTCGCTACACGCGCTCGGTGGAGCAGAGCAAGGAACTGAACACCCTGCGCCAACCGTTTATCGTGATCAGCGCGAGCGGCATGGCGGAGGCCGGGCGCATCCTGCACCACCTGCGCAACCGGATCGAGGACCCGTTGAACACGATTCTGATCACCGGCTGGCAGGCGCCTGATACGCTGGGGCGGCGCCTGGTGGACCGCGTGAAGAAGGTCCGCATCTTCGGTGAGGAATATGAGCTGCGCGCGGAGGTCGAGGTGATCAACGGCTTCTCCGGCCACGCCGATTGCAGCGAGCTGCTCGCGTGGGCGAAGGCTATCGCCAAGCGACCGCGCCGCACCTTCCTGGTGCACGGCGAGGAGGAGGCCGCGTTTGCGCTGGCGGACAGCCTGCGTACCGAGGCGGAATACGAGAACGTGGAGGTGCCGGAGCTGCACCAGTCGTTCACGCTCTAACCGGACCGCACACCCACTCGGCCCCCGTCCGAACCGGCCTGCCAACCGGCGGCGGGCACGATAAAAGCCCAATAATAGTGACAAACGTGAAGATATTAACCAGATATCTTCACGTTTTTATTGTTATTTGATGTCGCGCTGGCATACTGTGTGTGGGATGTGGAATGCCGGGAGGCATGCGCGCGTCATGAATCCCCTGTGAATTTGCCACGTGCCCCATCTTTCCTTCGAGCGTAAAAGCACAATAAAGAAAAGTGTCAAGAAGGGAAAAGGAAGGCGCGCGCCGCTGACCCCTGATCCCGCTTCGGACGCCGCCCGGATCCAGTTACCGGGCGGCCGGTTGCCAGCGTGAGGAATGTCTGTGAACGTTCAGCTTCGGCCCGATAAACACGACCCGCAGCTTGCTGCCTGGACCAGCAAGGATGCGCCACCCCATACCCCGGTCGATACGGAAGCGTTGAAGGCGCTGCTGTTGCGTGTGCTGTTCATTGCCGCCATCCCGCTTGGCTTTTTAGCCAGCGCCAGCGCCGCCGCGAGCGCCGAGCATCCCGCCTGGATCCGCCTGGACCTGGCCGCGGCATTAGGGTCGGTCGGCACGGCGGTGGTGGGCCTGCTCCTGATCCGGCGCAGGCGGTATCGCCGGGCCTCGACGCTGGCGATCCTCAGCGGCGTGCTGTTGATCTTCCTCTTTTCCATCAGCCGCCGGGAAATGGACCTGCTGCATTACCTGATCGTCATCATGCCACTGGCCCGCGTGTTCTGGGGCCAGCGGGAGATGCGTTGGTTAGTGGTGGGCACCACCGTCAGCGTCCTTGCCCTGCCGCTGATCATACCCGGCTGGACGGTCATGGATCTGTTCACGCATGGCCTGCTGCTGATCATGCTGACCGGGATCGCGCTGGAGGCGGCGCACCAGTACCTGATGGCGCTTGAGCATCAGCGGCAGGCCGAGCGGCTTGAACATGAGGCCAGGTACCGGCAGTTGATCGAGGCCGCGCCGATGGGCGTCGTCGTCTACACCGGGGAGCGGCTCGTCTACGCGAACCCGGCGGCGCTGAACATCATCGGGGCGAAGACGGTGGAGGACGTGCTGGGCCTCCGTGCGGAGGACCTCGTTCACAGTGATTTTCACGCCGCTCGCGCCGAGTTACTCCGTGCGCTTGAGCAGAACAGGACTTTCCCCGTCCACGTTCAACAGCTTGTGCGGCTGGACGGTGAGATCCGCGATGTCGAAGCCCAGCTCATGGCGGCCACGTTCGACGGACAGCACGCCGTCAGGGTCTTCCTGCGGGACATCACGGAGCACCGGCGCGCCGAGTCCGCCTTACAGCAGAGCGAAGCCCGCCTGCGCGCGCTGCTCAGCGCCGTGCCTGACCTGATCTTTCGGATAAGTGGGGATGGGATCTTCCTCGACTACAAGACCGCCGGTATCGGGCTGGCCGCCCCGCCGGAGGAGTTTCTGGGGCGCCATGTGCGTGAGGTGTTTCCGTTTCTGGCCGAGGGGGCGGAGGGCGCGATCAGCGCGGCGCTGAGCACGGGCCAGATCCAGATCTTCAACTACTCAATCTCCCACGAGGACGAGTACGAGGACTACGAGGCGCGCGTGGTGCCCAGCGGGCCGGATGAGGTCACGGTCATCGTGCGCCAGGTGACGCAGGCGCGCCGTGCGGAGCAGGCGCTGCGTAAGAGTGAAGCCCGGCAGCGCGCCCTCCTCTCCGCCATCCCCGACCTGATCTACACCCTGAACCGGGACGGGCAGATCACCGAGATCAGCGCGCAGGAACCCGACCGGCTGCCCCAGCCAGCCGAACAAATCCCGGGCCGCTCGCTCAACGAGCTGTTTCCGCCCGAAACGGCCCGGCTGCTGCTCGAGGCCGCCCGCCGCACGTTGGATACGGGCATCTCACAGACGGTCGAATATGCCCTGGACCTGCCGTCCGGGCGTGTATGCGTAGAGGGGCGCCTCGTGCTCAGCGGGGAGGGCGAGGTGTTGATGATCGCGCGCGACATCACCGAGCGCAAGCGGGCGGAGCAGGCCCTGCGCCGGCGGGATGCGATCCTCACGACGCTGGCGTATGCGGGCGAGCAGTTGCTGCGTTCCGGCGCGCTGGACGACGTGCTGCCGGAGGTGCTGGCGCGGTTGGGCGAGGCGATGCAGGCGAACAGATCGGAAGAGCGTCGTGTAGGGAAAGAGTGTAGGATAGGGTGTA
>CAZGLU010000152.1:0-2480 GCA_964526095.1 uncultured Anaerolineaceae bacterium
GATGGAATCTCGTGACTGGAGTTCAGACGTGTGCTCTTCCGATCTCTGAGCACGGTGGGCCTCGTCCCGGCGATCCGGCGCTTCGCGGACGAGGATCTGCAAGTTGGGCTGGCGGTCAGCCTGCACGCCGCCACGGACGAGGAGCGCAGCAAGCTGCTGCCGGTCAACCGCCGCTGGCCGCTCGACGAGCTGATGGGCGCGATCCGCGACTACATCGACAAGACCGGGCGGCGCGTCACCTTCGAGTGGGCCTTGATCGCGGGCGAAAACGACACACGGGAGCAGGCCGACCGCCTGGGCGAGCTGCTGCGAGGGCTGAAGTGCCACGTCAACCTGATCCCGCTTAACCCCACCGACGCCTATGCGGGCCGCCCCTCGGACCCGGCGCGTGTCGAGGCGTTCCAGGCGCGGCTGCGCAGGTACGGCGTGAGTAGTACGGTCCGCGTGCGGCGCGGGATCGACATCCAGGCCGGCTGCGGCCAGCTTAAGGCCGACGTCGTGCGGCGGCCGCGCGCCGGGCGGAAGGAGGGCTGAGCGGTGGAGGTCCACGTACGGTTCTTCGCGAGCCTGCGCGCGCGGACGGGGGAACCGGGCTGCACGCTGGACGTGCCGGACGGCGCGACGGTCGAGCAGGCGCTGCGCGCGGTCGTCACGCGCTACCCGGCGCTGGCCGGGGGGGAGGGCGCGTGGCATTTCGCCGTGAACCAGACGCACGCGGACCCGGCGACCGTGCTCAGGCCCGGCGACGTGCTGGCGATCTTCCCCTACCTGGCCGGAGGATAGGCGTCCCCTCGGCGGGCGTCGCGGGGAGGTAGAAGCCGAACGTGCTGCCCCGGCCCGGCACGCTGTCCACGTACACGCGGCCCCTGTGCTGCTCGACGGTCGCCTTCACGATCGAGAGGCCCAGCCCGATGCCCGGCACCTGGTCCAGCGCGTCCTGACCGGCGCGGTAGAACGGTTCAAACAGCCGGGCCTGCTGCGCGGGCGGGATGCCGATCCCGGTATCCTGCACCTCGACCACGATCCCCGGCGCCTGCCCCTCCGGCGCGGGTCGGACTCGCACCGTGATCGAGCCGCCGTCCGGGGTGTACTTCACGGCGTTGTCGATCAGGTTGCCCAACGCGCGCCGGAGCCGCGCCGGATCGCCGTGGATCGCGGGCGGGTCGGGCGCGCAGTCCACGTGAATCTGCTGCCCCTTGCGGTTGATCTCATGCTGAAGCGGCGTGATGGCGTGCTCGATAATCCTCGCCCAGTCGATCGGGCGGGGTTCCCGGTGGCGCGCTTCGATGCGCTCCACGGAGAGGATGTCGCGCGTGATGTCGCCCATCTCGCGCAGGGCGTCCCCGATCAGGTCCAGGTATTCGCCCTGCGTCCGCGTCAGACCGGGGCGGATCTGCGCGGCCAACATCTCCAGGAAGCCGCTTGCGCGCTGCAACGGCCCGCGCAGGTCGTGCGAGGCCATGCGGATCATCTCCGACTTCACGCGCTCAAGGTCCTGGATCTCCACGAACAGCGCCTCGAGTTGGGCGAGTTGTTCGGCCAGCTCACCGGCCTGGCGCTGCACCTCGCCGTACAGGTAGGCGTTTTCGAAAGCCACCGCCGCCTGGTGGGCGATCAGCGTGAGGTGTTGGGCGTGGTCCTGCCCGTAGCGGTTCGGGACGAGCGAGTCCAGCGAAAACAGGCCGACCATCTCGCCCCGGACGATGATCGGCACGCCGAGCCATGAGCGCAGGTCCTCATACCCCGGCATTTTGACCCAATCCGTCTCCCGACACACATCACCGCAGATCACCGCCTGCCCGGTGGCCGCCATCCGGCGCAGCAGCGGCGTTTCATCCACGACGAAGCGGATCCCCTGCAACGCCCTGACCGACAGGCCGAGCGCCTCGTAGCCCCGGTGGAGGACGATCCGCGCGACGCCGTCCTCGATCAGCATGATGTTGGCGGCGTCGTAGGGCACGACACGGCGGGCCTGTTCGAGCAGGCGGCCCAAAATTTCGTCGCGGTCCAGGGTGGAGGACAGGATCGTGCCGACCTCGCGCAGCGTATCCGCGATGGCGCGCTCGTGGCGCAGCCGGTCCTCGGCGTTCTGGCGCTCGATGGCGGCGCCCAGGCTGGCCGCGAACGTTTGCAGGAGCATGGCTTCCTCAGGCTCGCGCTCGTGCGCCCGCTTGATGTCGTTGAAGGCGACGATGCCCCAGAATACGCCCTGCGTGAAGATGGGCACGATCAGGACCGAGCGCACATTATATGGCGCAAGCATCGCCTGTTCGGATGGGCTGAAGTCCTCGAACCGGCGGCTCACGCTCTGGCCGCGGCTGAGCGCCGTGTAGGCGGCGTCCGGGTAGTCCGTCACCCAGGGGCCGTCGTGCTGCGCCAGGTCGGATACGAGGTCGGATACCTCGGCGCGCGCCCAAAAGTGCTGGAACAGGACGAAGGGGGTCCCCGTCTCGGGGTGCAGGTAGTTCTGCGCGACGAAC
>CAZGLU010000152.1:2490-7967 GCA_964526095.1 uncultured Anaerolineaceae bacterium
GCCTCCCCGATCGCGGACAGCGCCTCGTGCACGGTGGCATCGAAGTCACCACCCGCCAGCAGGCAGTTCGACGCCTGCGCGATGCCCTTCAGCAGGCGGGTTTGGCGCCGCTGCCGGGCCTTGCTGGGCCGCCGCTTGGTGTTGTTGCGCACGATACCAGGGCCTCCACTTCATTACCCGTGACCATGCCGCCTCGGACGTTTGCTGCTCGCCCTCGAACGGCGGATCGCACCCGCTTGTCCCGGCGTGGCCCGCGTGCAGTGCCCGTTCCGGCGTGGGCAACCGCACACCGCGTCGAGCCTGCGGGCCGGTTCCGTCAACCTGTACTTTAAATAAACTATCAGGTATCGGGGAATCTTGCAGGTCATGTGGCCGGAGTGCGGCGGCGGGCCGTCAGCAGCCATACCATGCCGCCCAGCACGGCAAGCCCCAGCGCGCCGAGCAGGCCGGATTCCGGAAACCATGCCTCGACGCCGGTCAGCCAGGACGGGCCAGTGAAGCGGAAGTCCCGCGCTGCTTGCAGGCCGAAGCAGGCGACGTTCCAGCCGAAGTGCAGCGCAACCGGGAGCGCGAGGCGCCGCCCGGCCCATTCGTACGCCCGGCCGAAGACGAGGCCCATCAGGGTCAGCACGGCGACGGTGAGGGGGATGTGCGCGCCCGTCACGCCCTGGTAGGCGATATTGGGCAGGTGGAACAGCCCGAACAGGGCCGAGGCCGCGAGCAGGCCGCGCGTCGCCCCGAACTGCCCCGCGAGCAGGTTTTGCACGACGCCGCGAAACGCCAGCTCCTCGATCGCGGCGACGACCGCCTGCTGCACGAAGATGCCGATCAGCAGCCCGGCCAGCGTGTAGTCGAGTGGGGTCACGTGCAGCCAGCCCGCCGCGCGCTGCGCGAGGTACAGCCCGCCCACGACGAGCGCCGCGCCCAACGCGCCGAGCACGCTGTCACGCAGGAGGGACGGGCTGACCGCGATTCCCAGCGAAGGCCGCCGCGCAGCCAGCCACCACACGAACAGCGCGCCGAACGGCAGCACGCTGTAATAGGCGCCGAAAGCCACCCAGCCCAGCCCGTCCACGAGCATGGTCGCCAGCAGCGCGACCACGGCGAGCCAATAGGCCAGCACGGTCAGCGCCGTCGGGGTTTGTCCTCGTACCATACCCACCCTTGTCCCTGGTCCGCTTGCGCGCCGGAGTATACCGCCAACCGGCCCGCAGCACGAGCGCATGGCTAGCCAGCGGGGCGCAAGTTAGGGTATATTCGCCAATGGCTTTGAGGAGGCCCGCCCCCACGAGGGTCCGTGTGGGGTGGCCGCGCATCTAAGCGAGTGACAGCGTGACACATCATCGGGAACTGCACATCCAATTCCTGTGGTGGGAGGAGTGCGAGTCCCACGGGGAAGCCTGGCGGCGCTTGCAGGCGGTGCTGGATGCGGTCGGCGTCCCGGCGCACGTGGAACGGATCGAAGTGCGCACGGACGCGGAGGCCGAACGCTGGCATTTCCCCGGCTCGCCCACCATCCGCATCAACGGCGAGGACATCGATCCGGCGGGGGCTGAGGCGCCGTCGCGCCTGACCTGCCGCCTGTACCGGCGCGAGGACGGCCGCCCGTCGCCGCTGCCGACCGAGGACGCGATCCGGCGCGCCGTCGAACGGGCGCTGACGAACACATAGGAGGGAAACGCATGTCTGAACTGGAGATCGGGAGCAAAGGGCCGGACTTCACCCTGCCCGGCGTTGACGGTCAAACGGTCGCCCTGGCCGACCTGCTCAAGTCACATGAGGCGGTGGCGGTTATCTTTAGCTGTAACCACTGCCCGTACGTCCTGGCCTGGGAGGATCGCATGATCGCGATCCAGCGCGACTATGCCCCACGCGGCGCGACGATCGTCGCGATCAACGCGAATGACGCGCAGCGCTACCCGGAGGACAGCTTCGAGCGCATGAAGGTCCACGCCGCCGAGAAGGGCTTTAACTTCCCCTACCTGCGCGACGAGTCGCAGGACGTGGCGCGGGCGTACGGCGCGCTGCGCACGCCGCACGTCTTCCTGTTGGACCGCGAGGGCGTGCTGCGCTACCGGGGCGCGATCGACGATAACTACGAAGATCCGGCGGCGGTCAAGCACCACTACCTGCGCGACGCGCTGGACGCGGTGCTGGCCGGTCGGGACCCGGTGCACCAGACCAGCGGCGCGGTGGGATGCACGGTCAAGTGGATCGGTTAATAACGGCGGGCGGCCCACCGGCCTGACCGTCGTGATTCGCAGCAGCTTGCACACACAAAGGAGCACTCCCCCATCATGGCTTACCAACACATCGTCGTGCCCGCGGACGGCGAGAAGATCACCTGCCTGAACGACCCGGCGTGCGTGCCCGATCGCCCGATCATCGCCTTCATCGAGGGCGACGGCATCGGGGCCGACATCATGCGCGCCTCGAAGCGCATCTGGGACGCCGCCGTGGAAAAGGCGTACGGCGGCAAGCGGCGCATCGCCTGGATGGAGATCTACGCCGGGGAGAAGGCGGCGAGCCTCTACGATGGCAATTACATGCCTGAGGAGACGTTCGACGCCCTGCGCGAGTTCCTGGTCGGCATCAAAGGCCCGCTGACCACGCCGGTCGGCGGCGGCTTCCGCAGCCTGAACGTCACGCTGCGGCAGGTGCTGGACCTCTACGCCTGCGTGCGGCCCGTGAAGTGGTACCGGGGCGTGCCCAGCCCGCTGCGCGAGCCGGAGAAGGTGGACGTGGTGATCTACCGTGAGAACACCGAAGACGTCTACGCCGGGATCGAGTACCAGGCCGGGACGCCGGAGAACGAGCGGCTGGCGCGCTTCCTGCGCGAGGAGCTGGGCGCGCAGTTCTTCGAGGGCAGCGGCCTGGGCGTCAAGCCGATCAGCGCCTTCGGGACGAAGCGCCTGATGCGTGCCGCGCTGCGCTACGCCATCGACCGCAAGCGCAGCAGCGTGACGATCGTGCACAAGGGCAACATCCAGAAGTTCACCGAGGGCGCGTTCCGCAACTGGTGCTATGAGGTCGCGCAGGAGGAGTTCGGGGACCGCACGATCACCGAGGACGAGCTTTGGAGCGAGCACGGCGGCAAGGTGCCGGAGGGCAAGATCGTCGTCAAGGACCGCATCGCGGACATCATGTTCCAGCACATGCTGCTGCGCCCGCGCGAGTTCGACGTGATCGTCGCGCCGAACCTGAACGGCGACTATCTCTCCGACGCGATCGCGGCGCAGGTCGGCGGCGTCGGCATCGCGCCGGGCGCCAACATCGGGGACGACGTGGCGCTGTTCGAGGCGACGCACGGCACCGCCCCGAAGTACACCAACCAGGACAAGGTCAACCCCGGCTCGCTGATGTTCAGCGGCGTGATGATGCTGGAGTTCCTCGGCTGGTGGGAGGCGGCGGACCTGATCTCGCGGGCCTACGAGCGCACGCTGGCGGAGAAGATCGTGACGTACGACTTCGCGCGGCAGATGGAGGGCGCGACCGAGGTGTCGACCAGCGCCTTCGCCACGGCGGTGATCAACAACATGGACGGGGCCACGGCCTGAGCCGGTCCCGTGCGTGGGGATGCGTTCCCCACTTCGGACGCGGATCGGGGCGGGGACGGGGCGGTGAGGTCCGGGCGCACCCTTGCATGCGTGACCGGGCGTGCTATAATCGCCGCGCTGATTGCCGAGGAGAATGAGATACGAGATGCAAGACGCGCTTCAGTTCATCCAGATTTTGACCTCCATTGCCCTCATCGTCGTCATTGTGCTACAGGCTCAAGGCCAGGGCCTGGGCGGGCTCTTTGGCGGTGGGGATTCGATGGGTATCAGCAAGACCCGGCGCGGTCTTGAGCGGACCCTGTTCCAGATCACCGTTGGCCTGTCTGTTGCCTTTCTGCTGAACGCGATCCTGCAACTGCTCATTCAGTAGCGGTGATCCGTCGTCTTCAAAATGGATAGCAACCGGATATGGGGGTGTCTTGCCGTTGGGCAGCACCCCCCTTTCTGTTTGGGGAGGAAGCTATGTTGAGAGGTCTGCGGTGGCCCCTGTTGGTGTTGGTCCTCGCCGCCGCGCTATTCGTCACAGTGCTCCTGACCCGTTCCAATGAAACCCCCGGCGCGGCCCAGGAACCGGCGGCCGAGACGCCGATCCCAACGGACATCCCGGCCACCCTGGCGCCTGCCCCCACTGCGACGGAGGCCGCCGCCGAGCCGCCCGCCGCGCCCCCGGCCCCGCAACCGGCGCCGAACGTGCTGGTCGAGGCGCTGGTCGGGCAGATCCAGAAGCTGAACCCGCTGCTGGCGACCTACAACCCGGTGGACCGCGACATCACCGCCCTGATCTTCGAAGGGCTGACGACGACGAACGATTACGGCGAGATCGTGCCGGACCTCGCGCGCGGGTGGACCGTCTCCGACGACGGCCTGCAATACATCGTGGAGCTGCGCGACGACGTGCTGTGGCAGGACGGCATCCCCTTCACGGCGGAGGACGTCGTGTTCACGATGAGCCTTGTGGCCGACCCGGCGTTCCCCGGCGCCGAGATGCTGCACGCCTTCTGGCGCACCGTCGAGGTGGACGCCCTGGACCAGCACCTCGTACGCTTCCGCCTGACGCAGCCGCTTGCCTCGTTCCCCGACCAGCTCCGCCTGGGCATCGTGCCCCGGCACGCGCTGGAGGGCGTGGCGGTGGCCGACCTGTGGAAGCATATGTTCAACCTGTCCCCGATCGGGACCGGCCCGTACCAGATCGAGACGCTCACGACCTCCGGCGGCCAGATCGACGGCATCCAGCTTCGCGTCGCGCCGGTGTACCGCCAGCGGCCCGAGGGCCAGGACGGGTTCGCGCTGGACCGCCTGATCTTCCGCACGTACCCGACGGCTGAGGCGGCGCTGGAGGCGTACCAACGCGGCGAGGTGAACAGCATCGGTAACATCCCGCCCGACATGCTCCAGACGGTGCAGGGGCTTCCCAACCTCAGCGTATACACGGGTGTCGCGCCGCGCGTCGGCGTGCTGATCTACAACTGGAAGCTGGAGTCGGCGCCTTTCGTGCGCAACCCGCGCGTGCGCATGGGGCTGGCGCAGGCGGTGGACCGTGAGGCGATTGTACGCGCGAACCTGGCGGGGCGGGCGATCGTCGCCAACAGTCCGCTGCTGCCTGGCTCGTGGGCCTACGACCCGGACGTGGCATGGCCCCCCTACGACCCGGCCCGCGCGGAGGAGTTGATCGCCACGGCCAACCTGTTCGCGGACGACGAATCGACCGACCTGGACGCCGCCGCGACGGCGGAGCCGGGTGAGCCGGTCGAGGGTGCGGAAACGGCCCCGGCGGAGGGGGCGGCCCCGGTGGAGGAAGCGGGCGCTGAAGGCTCCACGCCGGGCGACCCTGCCGCGACCGCCGAACCGGCGGAGCCGGGGACGGAAGGCACCGCCGCGCCCACCGAGGAGGCCGGGCCGGAGCCGATCGACCTCTCGCTG
>CAZGLU010000153.1:0-7483 GCA_964526095.1 uncultured Anaerolineaceae bacterium
GCTGACGGTCGCCCCACTGAGCACAACCGTGATGACCTCGGTATCTTCCAACCAGACCGGGGCCGCGTCCGGGATCAACAACGCCGTGTCGCGGCTGGCGCAGGTGCTGACCACCGCGATCTTCGGCGCGCTCGCCCTTGCGACCTTCAGCAGCGCGCTCGAAACGCGCACCGCCCCGCTGGAGATACCGCCCACCGCGCGTACAGCCCTGCTGGCGAGCGCCAGCGACCTGGGCAACGCCGAGCCGCCGGAGGGGCTGCCCCCGGCCACGGCGCAGGCAGTCGAGGGGGCGATCGACCGGTCGTTCGTCGAGGCGTACCGGCTGGTGATGATCGTCGCCGCCGCGCTGGCCTGGATCAGCGCCGTGCTCTCCGCGATCATGGTCGAGCCGCGCGAGCTACGCGGGCACGCGGCCAAGCCCGAACCTGTGTGAAAAAGTAGAGTTGGCGGCGTAGGGCCGAGCGCCCGGCCTCAGCCCGGCGTGAACAGCTTCAGCCCGACCACCCCGGCGATGATCAGGCCGAGGCAGACCAGGCGCGCGACGTGCGCCGGTTCGTGGAGGAACAGCAGCCCAAACGTCGCCGTGCCGATGGCGCCGATCCCGGTCCACACCGCGTAGGCTGTGCCGAGCGGCAGCGTGCGCAAGGCGAGCGAGAGCAGCCAAAAGCTGACGATCATCCCGGCGACCGTGAGCAGGCTCGGCAGGAGCCGGGTGAAATTTTCGGAGTACTTCAGTCCAACCGCCCACACGACCTCGAACAGCCCGGCCATCACCAGATACACCCAACCCATGAAACCATCCCTCACTTCATATGCCGACAGCCCCTTTCCAACTTGACTGGAAAGGGGCGCAACGCCCCTCAAGCGGCTTGTTGAACGTTACACATGACGGCGGGATTATAGCATGACGGGTGGGAAGCAGGAACGGCGGGATGGGGGGCAAGCCTTCAACGCGGGGCGTATGGCAGGATGACGCGGAAGGTACTGCCCTGGCCCACCACGCTCGACACCTCGATCGTCCCGCCATGCCCTTCGACGATCTTCTTGGCGATGGACAGGCCCAGGCCCGGCCCGCCGGTGTTCGCTGAGCGCGCCTTGTCCGCGCGGTAGAGCGGATCGAAGATGTAGCGCAGATCGTCCTCGCTGATCCCCGGCCCATGGTCCTCAACTTCGATCACCGCGTGTTCCGGCCCGGCAGCCGTGCGGATCGTAACCTGCCCGTGCTGCGGCGAATACGTGACCGCGTTCTCGACCAGCTCGCGGAGCGCGTAAGACAACTCCAGCTCATCGGCCTCGATCTCCGGCGAGTCGGGCACAAGGTCGAGCGCCACCAAAACCTGCTTTTCGCTCGCCTGCGAAAGCACATGCAGTTGTACGTCCTGCACGAGCCGGTTCAGCTTGAGCGGGCGCAGGTTGAACTCCGCCCCGGACTCAAGCTGGAGCAGGCGCAGCATCCCGTCCACCAGCCGCGCCAGGCGGGCCGCCTGCGTTTCCAGCACCTCCAGGTGAGCGTCCCGCGCGATGGGGTCCGTCAGGCGGCGGATCAGGTACAGGCTTGTGTTGATCGTGGACAGCGGCGTGCGAAAGTCGTGCGAGGCCGCGCGCACGAAGTTGGTCAGCACGCGCGCGCGCTCCTGCTCGATCGCCAGCTCGAACGCGCGCTTTTCCGCCCGCTCGCGCTCGGCGATCTCCTGCTGAAGCTGTTCGTTGATACGCTGGAGGTCGGCGGTGCGCTCCGCTACAAGGGCTTCGAGGTTGCTGCGGTGCTGGCGCAGCTCCTCCTCGATGCCGTGCCGCTCGATCGCGTAACGCAGCGCGCGCACGAGCAGGCCGATATCCGCCTCGCCTTTGATCAGGTAGTCCTGCGCGCCCTGGCGCACCGCCTCCATGCCGAGATCTTCGTCGCTCAGGCCGGTCTGGACCACCACCGGCACGTGGAGGTTCCGCTCGCGCAGCCGGATGAGGGTCGCCAGGCCGCTGCTATCGGGCAGGCTCAGGTCGAGCAGCACCGCGTCGATCCCGCCTTGCTCAAGGCGGGCCATGCCTTCGGAAAGGGTGTCCGCCGTCTCCAGCACGATCCTCGGGGTTGATGTTGTCGCCCCGATCAGACGCCGCATGAGGTACACGTCGTCCGGGTTATCTTCGATCATGAGGACGCGGATCGTGTTCACCGGACTGCCTTGATGATTTCTGAAGATGGCAGCATCGAACATGATGCAGCAGCGCCGGGAGTGTGTGGAACCGCCCGTGTGTGCATCAATAGCTATTTATTAATTATCGATGATTACCGTGAATTTCGCACGTGGGCGCGTGGGCCGGACCAGGGGGCAGGGATTAACGGCTGTTCCCCGGCCACAGGACCGCGATACGGGTACCGCTGTTGGGCTGCGTGTCGATCGTCAGCGCGGCATTGATCGCCTCCGCACGCTCGCGCATGATGCTCAGGCCCAGGCTGGTCGAGGAGACCATCGCCGGGTCGAAGCCCTGCCCGTCATCGGTGATCGACAGCTCAACGCCGTGCGACAGGCGGCGCAGCGACACGCGTACGTTCGTGGCGAGGGTGTGCTTGGAGACGTTATTCAGCGCTTCCTGCGTGATGCGGTACAGCGCCACCTTGATCTCCGGCGGGATGTGTACCTGCTCGTCCACATCAAGCTCCACATGGATGTTCTTGCGGCTCTGGATGGCGTCCACCAACTGGTTGAGCAGGTCGATCAGGCTCGCTTCAAGCAGGGACTTGGGCCGCAGCTCAAGCAGCAGTGTGCGCATTTCCGCCAGGGCGCCACGTATCAGGCGGTGCAAGTCGGCCAGAAGCTGCGGGACCCGCTCCGGGTTGCGCCGCCATTGGGCCGGTAGCGCCTCGGTGATCATCGTGGCGGAGAACAACGCCTGGCTCACGGCGTCGTGCAGGTCGCGGGCCAGCCGCTCGCGCTCCTGAATGGCGGCCAGCGCCTGGGCCTGTTCGTAGAAGCGCGCGCTCTGGATGGCGATGGCGGCCTGCTCGGCAAAGGCTTGCAGCCGGTCCACGTGCACGGCGGTGAAGAAATCCGTCTCAAGCCGCATCAGGCTGATGCACCCGATGATCTCGTCCTGGTGACGGATGGGGATGCCCACATAGGACCGCCAGCCTGCATCATGCAGGATCGTGATCTCGTCCCGGCAGTCGAGCACATCCGGGAACAGCACCGGCTCAGCCGTCTCAAACAGCCGGTTCAGATGGCGCACATCGGAAAGCGGCACGACCATATCCAGCAGCCGGGCCAGGGTGTCCTCGTCGTACCCCTGCGCACGCGCGATACGGACCTTGCCGCCCTCAAACAGGGACACCTCAGCGAAATCAAAGGGCACGACGCGCTCGACGTTCGCCAGGATGCGGTCCAGCACGTCCGAGAGGTTATGGGTGCTGTGCAGCGCGTTGCTGATATCCCGCAGGGCCTCGGCGAACTGGCGCTGCTCGCGCTCGGCAAGCTCAGCCTGCTCGCGCACGATGATCTGCTGCGCAAGCTGCCGGTTGATCTCGGTCAGCTCCGCCGTCCGCTCGGCGACCAATTCCTCAAGGTGGGCGCGGTGCCGACGTAGCTCGCGCTCCGCCTGCTTGCGCTCGACCGCATAGTTGATCGCCCGGACGAGGAGATGGGTGTCTACCTCGCCCTTCACAAGGTAATCCTGCGCGCCAAGCTGAACGGCCTTCACCCCCAGCGCCTCGTCGCTGAGGCTCGTCATCACTACGATCGGCACGTCCGGCACGCTCGCCTGGGCCTTGTGCAGCGTTTCCAGGCCGAAGCTGTCGCGCACGGTCAGGTCCAGCAACACGACGTCGAACCCGTTCGTCGCCAGCAGATCCAGCCCGGCCGCCAGTTCGTCAACGACCTGAAGCTGGAACTTCGTCAGCAGCGACCGGTTCAACAGGCGCCGGATCAGATAAGCGTCGTCCTCGTTGTCCTCGATCAGCAGGACGCGCACGGTGTTATGCGCGGGGAGCACGCTGGTCAATGGACTCCCCCTCTCGCCGGTAGGGCGGAGGCAGCCAGGCACAGAGCGCAACCCTGGCTGGCCAGGTGAACCGCGAACCATGTGCTATAGTGTAGACTCAAGCCGGTTTCCCTGCTATAGCCAGATTAACTGATCCCGGTGGCAACATGCATCCGGGCAGCCGTCATGCCGCCTGTCCCTCAGGGGCTATCCAGGGCCGAACGGTTCAGCACCAGCCAGTACAAACACAACTGCTCGACGGCGCGCGTCAGCGTGTCGAAGTTGACCGGCTTGCGGATGAAGCTGTTCGCGCCGAGCGAGTAACACGCCTCAAGGTCCGCCGCCTCAGAGGACGCCGTCAGGATGACGACCGGCAGCGGGTGGGTGCGCTCATCCGCACGCAGCCGCCTCAGCACTTCGAGGCCGCTGACCCCCGGTAGTTTCAGGTCCAGCAGGACCAGCGCCGGGAGCGCAGGCAGATCAGGACCGCTCCCGAACAGGTAGGCCAGTGCTTCGGCCCCATCGCGCACGACATCGACGCGGCCCGCGAAACCGCAGCGCTGAAAGGCGTGCGCGATCAGCGACGCATCACCGGGATCGTCCTCAACGAGCAGGACCACGCGCTTAGGCATGTTGTCCCCGCCTATCCGTCCCCAGTGTGAAGTAGAAGGTTGCCCCCTCGCCCACCTCAGCCTGCGCCCAGATGCGCCCGCCGTGGCGGTGAATGATGCGCTGGACCGTCGCCAACCCGATCCCCGTCCCCTCGAATTCGGACGTCTTGTGCAGGCGTTGGAACGCCCGGAACAGCTTTTCAATGTAGGCCATATCAAATCCGGCGCCGTTGTCGCGTACGTAGTACACGCTCTCGTCGTCGTAATCCAGCGTGCCGAACTCAATACGCGGCTGAGGCGTGCGGCCGGTGAACTTCCAGGCATTGCTGAACAGGTTATCCAGCACCACGCGCAGCAGCCGGGCGTCGCCCTGCACGATCACGTTGGGCTGGATCGTGACCGTCACCTCGCGGTCGGGGTCCGCCTCACGCAGCTCGTCCACCACCTCAGCCGCGAGCGCGCTCAGGTCGACCGGCGCATACTCAATGTCGCTGCGTGTCAGCCGTGACAGCTTGAGCAGGTCATCGATCAACTGGCCGAGGCGCTGGCTGGCAGTGCGGATGCGCCCGAGGTGGAAGCGGCCCTCCTGGTCCAACACGTCGCCGTAGTCCTCCAGCAGCGCCAGGCTGAACCCGTCGATGGCGCGCAGCGGCGTTCGCAAGTCGTGGGAGACCGAGTAGCTGAACGCCTCCAACTCGCGGTTGACGGCGTGAAGCTGGGCCGTGCGCTCGCGGACGCGCTGCTCCAACTCGGCGTTGAGCGTGCGGATCTCGTCCTGGACGCGCATCTCCTCGGTGATGTCGTGCACCACCGCCACCGCGCCCAACACCTCGCCCGCGTCGTTGCTGAACGGCACGGAACTGACCCGCCGGTAGCACAACTCGCCCGTAGTAGGCGAACGCAAGATCTCGATCTCGTTCCGGATCACCTCACCGCGCAGGGAGCGCAGCAGCGGCGCATCGACGAGCGCACGCGGACGCCCGTCCGCGTGGAACACCTGGAGCCGGTCGAGCAGGTTAACCAGGGGGCCGTGCACCTCGGCTGCCGAGGATGCGCCCAGCGTCTCAACGACCGCCGCGTTCACCAGCTCAAGGTTGCCGTGCGCGTCACAGAACCATACCTCGTCCGTCACGTTCTCGATCAGCGTCCGCAGCCGGTCGCGTTCCTCGGCGGCCTGGACGAACAGGCGCTCACGCTCGATCGCTTCCTGGCGCCGCGCCGTGACATCGTACCCCGCGCAGACGACGCCTGTGATCTCGCCCTTTTCGTCGCGCATCGGCTCAATCGACAGGTCGAAGTAATGCGCTTCTCCGCCGTAATGGAGCATCACCTCCTGCCGCACCCCGACGCCGGTATCGAGCACCTGCTGCTTCAGGGCGTGCAGCACCTGCGCTTCCTCAGGGGAGAAAATTTCCTCATCTCGCTTGCCGAACACCAACTCGGTCGTGTAGCCGTGCAGGGCATCCTGCAACCAGGTGTAACGCAGCTCCCGGTCCTGGCTGCACACGATCACGGGGGCATTCTTGAGCGCCGCTTGCAAGCGTTCCTCGCTGGTCCGCAGCGCCTCCTCTATGCTCTTGCGCGCGGTGATGTCCAGCGCGGAGCCGATCAGGTGCGTGACCCGGCACTGTTCGTCGAACATGGGCGCGAGCGTGAAGTCCAGCAAGAAGCGGCGGCCGTCCACGTTCACGGGCACATCCTGGCGCACGACCTCCCCCTGCGCCGCACGGCGGATAACGTCCCAAAGCTGCTGCTGGGCCTCAGCCGCGTAGGACCACCACACCGTTTCGGGCAGCGGCTTGCCGACCACATCCTCCAGACTCACGCCCGCAAGCTCCAGCGCCGCACTATTGGCGTCCAGCACGACGCCGTCCGGGGTAAGGACCACGACCATCAGGAACAGCGTATCGAGGATCTGGCGGACCCGCCGCTCGCTCCCGGCCAGTATGCGCCCGGCCTCTCGCTCGCGCGTCACGTCGCGGAAGACGAACACGACGCCCGTTAACTCCCCCTGCTCATCCCGGATCGGCGCGGCGCTCCCGTCGATCGGGCGGCGGGTCCCGTCGCGCCGGGCCAGCACCAACTGGGTTGGCGGCTTCACGACGAGGTTCTCCCGCACCGCGCGCTGCACCGGGCTTTCAACCGGCGCGCCGGTTTCCTCGTCATACATGGGGGCCACCGCCTCCAACGGACGGCCCTGCGCCATATGCTGCGGCCACCCGGTCAACGCCTCGGCCTGCCCGTTCATAAACGTGATCCGCCCCGCCGGATCGGTGGCGATCACGGCGTCGGCGATGCTCGACAGCGTGATCCCGAACTGTTTGCGCTGCTCGCTCATCTGCTGGAACTGGCGCGCGTTGCCGAGTGCCAGCCCTACCCGGTGCGCCAACTCCCCGGCGAGAAGCAGGTCGGCCCGGTCATAGGGGGGCAGGTCCGGCCGGTGCCGCGCCAACAACAGCAGGCCCAGGGCTTCATCGCCCTTGCGCAGCGGCGCGACCATCAGGCCGGTCGCACGGGCACCCTCAAGGATGGCCCACATGCCCGGCTCGATCTGCGGCTTCAAGCGTGCCAGGTCCGCGCCGTGGAAAAGCACCGGCTCGACGGACACCAGCGCATCACGTACGAGCGGTGCGTCCAGGGGGATGCGCGAGCCGCTGACGTGCGGCTCGATGGAGGCGTAGGCGTCCGGATCCGCGTCCCAATGGGCGGCCGCCTCGAGCTGCCCGCCGTCCGCCGGGACGTAGATGGCACAGAAGTCGCGGCACGCGCTGGCGATGGCCTGTGCCGCCCCCGGAAGGAGGCGGGCGTAACCGGTGGTCGTCTCGGCCAGCTTCCGCGAGACGTCGCTGAGGATGTGGAGGCGGCTGAGGTCGAGCGCCGCCTCTGAGGGTCCCGGCTCT
>CAZGLU010000153.1:7511-7905 GCA_964526095.1 uncultured Anaerolineaceae bacterium
CGGCCACCGGCTCCACCGTCCAGCGGCCATCCTCAACGCGCCCGAAGGCGAGGGCCGCCAGGACGCCCAACACCCCGGCGACCGCACCCGGCCCCCGACCGCCGATCCAGCCCGTCAGCACGGGCGCCAGCAAGAACAGCGGGCCGGGCCGGGCGTCAAAGAACGCCGGGAACGCCAGCACAAGCGCCACCGCCACGGCGACCAGCCCGATCGCAATCGGGTAGCGCCAGCGTGCGGCGGTCAACGCGTCACCTGTCCGTACGGGGCTATGGTCAGCAGACACGGCAGCTTGCACATCCTTGTGAGCAGGCCCGGTTCAGCACACGGCCTCTGACACCACGAAGGCACCCAACGCCCATAAGTCCGTGGCTCAGCAGCCCACCGCGCGCCGGTG
>CAZGLU010000154.1:0-2889 GCA_964526095.1 uncultured Anaerolineaceae bacterium
GGCCGAAACGCCGAGCCGCAGGCGCAGCCGTGAGATTCGGGAGGCGTACGGCGAGCCGAACACCGCCGTGCCGTATTGGCGCGCCGTGTCCCTGACGGCGAACATCGATCTGCTGCAAAGCCCCGTGCAGCTTCATCATGCCGTGAATGATACCGTCGTCAACATCGGCTACTCGGTGGACCTTGCGCGCGTCCTGGAGGAGCACGGCAAGGTCTACGAGTTCTACACCTATGAGAACGGCGGGCACGACATCGACGTGCCGGCCTTCAACACGGCGATGGAGCGCACGGTCGCGTTCTTCAAGGCGCACCTGTAGGGCTGCCCCGATCATACGCTCGACCGGCGGCTTTTCTCTCTCGCATATTAGAAGCACCGGGGGCGGGGTTCGAAACCCGCCCCCACACCCCGCGGTGAAACTGCCTTTTCTCCCCCTCTCCAGCCCAGACTGGAGAGGGGGCCGGGGGGTGAGATCTCACCCGCCCCTACACGTCTCTTTTCCCCCTCTGTGTCGGGCGTGGACCACAAACTCCCTGCGCAGAGACATCACAATCAAGTTGGAGAGGGGAAAACGAGGCGCATCAGAATCAGGTAGGGGCGGGTTTGCAAACCCGCCCACCCAGAGGGCCGGGGGGTGAGGTCTACTTGCCTCTTACGCGACCAGCGCGGCGAACAGCACCAGCAGCCCCACGCCGAGCGTGATGACCAGCCCGTACGGCAGCGTCAGGCGCAGCACCTCGCCGTCGCGCCCGCGCAGCCCGACCGTGCTGGTGCCCACCACGATCTTCGCGGGCGCGATCATGCTGCCCAGGGAGCCGCCGGTCGTCTGTGCCGCGAGCAGCAGGTGCGGCGCGATCGCGAGCAGCGCCGCGACGTTCTCCTGCACGGCTGCCAGCAGCACGTTCGAGTTATTGTTGCTCCCCGTGGCGAACGCGCCTAGGACGCCCACCAGCGGGGCGGCCAGCGGGTAGACGTCTTGCAGCGCCCGGCTCATCGCCTCCGCGATCAGGAGCGTCATGCCGGTGTGGTCCATCAGGTACGCCAGCCCGACCATGATGAAGATGCCGAGCGCCGCCGGGCGCGCCGAGCGCCAGCTCGCGCTGAGCACCGGGCGCCAGTGCCCCGCCGCGCAGATCCCGCGCGCCCGGAACGCGGCGTAGCTCACCAGCGTGACGAACAGGATCGCCGTGCCGGGGTGGACCAGCCAGCGGAAGACCTGCCCGCTGCCGGGCGGCACCGCGTAGCCCGTCCGCGTCTCGACGCCTGGGAAGCTCGCCTGCCACGCGACCGCGCGCAGTGCGTCGTTCAGGGGTTCGACCAGCGTGATCAACGCCAGCACGCCGCTCAGCGAGCCGTAGGCCAGGATCGCGGCGCCCAACCCGGTGCGCGGCAGATCAAGGGGCGCGGCGGCGGGTTCGTGCCGCGCCCGGAGCCGCGTCAGGGCGATCGCGCCGAGGATCCCGGCGAGACCGGCGCCGAACGCCGCCAGGGGGGTGAGCCGCGTCACGGCCAACGCGTATTGCGCCACGCCCATCAGCACGCCCAGGATCAGGACCGCCCGCCATTTGCGGCCATAGCCCAGGATGCGCGCCGTCCCGATGCCGCAGGCCACGCATGCCAGTCCGAGCAGCAGACCCGCCGCCTGCGCCAGCCGGATCTCGTCCACGCTCACCAGGCCGGTCAGCGTCTCGAAGATGACGCCCATATCCCCGAACGTCACCGACCAGGCGTGCCCCACGGCCACCGCCGCCACCGCCACGACGGGCTGCACGTTCAGCCGCACGAGGATCGGCGCGACGATCGCGATCGGCAGGCCGAACCCCGCCAGGCCCTCCAACATGCCGCCGAACGCCCACGCGACCACGATCAACAACAGCCCCTCGTCGGTGATAAGCTGCTGCAAGGCGCGGGCCAGCGCGTGGATCCCGCCCACGGAGTTGACGAGGTGGTAGAGCAGCAGGGCAGGCCACAGCACCCCCAGCACGAAGGCCGACAGCAGCAGCCCCTTCGCCTGCGACACCCAGAAGACGTCCCACGTCAGCCCGAACGCCGCCACCGCGACGACCAGCCCCACCAGCCAACCGGCGGCGCCCGCACGCGGGCTGCTCCACTGCGCGAGGGTCATCAGGGCCAGCACCGCCAGGATCGGCAGCGCGGCCAACAGGTAGCGGATCGGGGTGTCCGGCCCGGCGAGGTGGTCGAGCGCGAGCAGGCCCGCGACAACGGCTGCCGTCCCGACTGCGTGGCGCGACATCATGCGTTCGTGCTCCTTGTGTGCTGGCGGTCAAGCCCTGCCAGGGGGTGAGATAAGCGTACACCAGGGCGGCGTTTTCGCCTATTCGCGGTGTAGCAGGGTCAGAGGGTGTTATGAGTTGCTCGGTTGGCGGGCTTGCGCGTCCGGGGGCGTGCTACCGGATCACGCGATAGCGGAGGTGTGTGACGTGCGGCGACTCGATCACCCGTGTGACGGCCAGCTCGACGGGGGCCGTGCCCAGGTTGTCGAACAGCCGCCGCCCGCCGCCGAGCAGGATGGGGACCAGGTGGACCTGGATCTCGTCCAGCAGCCCGGCTTTCAGGCATTCCTGGATCAGCATCGCGCCGCCTCCGACGGAAATATCCTTTCCACCAGCCGCCGCCTGTGCCTGTTGTAGGGCGCTGTCCAGGCCATCGGTGACGAAGTTGTACGTGGTCCCGCCCTCCCGGACCTCCGTCTCACGGGCGCGGTGCGTCACGATGAAGACCGGCATATGGAACGGCGGCTCAGCGCCCCAGGGTTCTTCGCCAAGGTCGAACATGCGGCGGCCCATCAGCACTGCCCCGGCGTTCTCGAACGCCTCCGTGATGATGTCGGAGTCCCGGTTCGAGGTACCGCCCTCCAGGCCGTGCCGTTCC
>CAZGLU010000154.1:2899-6748 GCA_964526095.1 uncultured Anaerolineaceae bacterium
CCGTTCCCGCCAGCTTGCCAGGTCGTAGATCCACTCGTGGAGCCGCTCGCCCTCCTGGCCGAGTGGAAGCGCCGGGCCGTCGTCCGGCCCGGTGATGAAGCCATCCAGCGACATCGAGATATCCGCGAAGACCTTGCCCATGGTGCCCTCCGTGCCTCGGCGCCCTAATCCGCGTCGTCTGCGAGCGACAGGCCCCGCGCCGCCAGCGCGCGCCGGAGCTGGCCGAGCGCCTTTGGCCCGATGCCGTGCAGCGATTTCAGGTGCCCCGCGTGAACGCCGTTAAGCTGCTCGAGCCGGGTGTAACCGGCTGCGGCGAGCGCGCGCCGGGCGGGTTGTGCCAGGTCGGCGGGGAAGTCGGTGTGCGCCTCGTGCTGCGGAGCGTTCATGGCGTCCCCTCCAGGTGAAGCAGCGGTCGGACGATAAAATAAGGTTAATGGTCTTCAAAAATATTGCCAAACGTATGTTCTTTTTGCCGGGGATCCGTTTTCCCTCAGACTATAAAATTTTATAAATATTGATTGACTTTATTCATGGCCTGACGTACCCTGGTTACGGTAGAACGTTCGTGCTGAACCCATGCGCAGTGATGTTTCGACGCTGTAGAAGGAGGTCGTATGGGCAATGTGTTCCTGGTCAAACCCCGGCGCCCACAAGTCACCCATGACGCGGTGTGCACCGGTGCGTGGATAACTCCGCTGTAGTTACCCTTCGCTGCATGTCACTCTCTATCGTCCTGTAGGCGATCCACCGATCTGTTTTCAAACTGAGCCGAGACTCTCCCTCACGCTGTGTCGTGCCGCGTCGTCGGTGTGATGCGTGACGGAGCACCGGGCGTCCTGGCTGCTGGCCGGGATCCGCCTCACCCTGTCAGACGGTTGTATCACCGCACAAGGAGCATAGCTATGTCGCTCAAGCAGCAGAGAATGTCGACCGCACGGAGCAGCGGCTCGAACGGCGGCGCGCAGGCACGTACCGCCGAGCGCGTGGTCCTGTCGATCCCCCAGCTTCGTGCCGCTTTCAACGGCCGCGTGATCGCGCCGGAGGACGCCGGTTACGACAAGGCACGCACCGTCTTCCAGGGCGGCATCGACCGCCGTCCTGCCGCCATCATCCGGGCCGCGGACGCGTCCGACGTGGCGCGCGTCGTCTCGCTCGCGCGCGAAACCGGGCTGGAGCTGGCGGTCCGCAGTGGCGGCCACAGTTCGGCCGGGCACAGCGTCTCTGACGGCGGGCTGGTGCTTGATCTCGGTGACATGCGCGGGCTGGAGATCGATCCCGTTAACCGCGTCGCCTGGGCCGAAACCGGCCTGACCGCCGGGGAGTACACCGCCGCCGCGGCAGCGTATGGCCTTGCGACCGGGTTCGGGGATACCGGTTCGGTCGGCATCGGCGGGATCACGCTTGGTGGCGGGATCGGCTACCTGGTCCGTAAGTACGGCCTGACCATCGACGATCTGCTGGCCGCCGAGATCGTGACCGCGAACGGCGACTGCCTCTACGTGGACGCCGAGACTCACCCGGACCTGTTCTGGGCGATCCGGGGCGGCGGCGGCAACTTCGGCGTGGCGACGCGCTTCAAGTTCCGGCTGCACCCGGTCGATGAGGTGTTCGGCGGTATGCTGGTGCTGCCCGCCACGCCGGAGGTGATCGCGTCCTTCGTGGCCGAGGCAGATGCGGCGCCCGAGGAGCTCTCCACCATCCTTAACGTCATGACCGCGCCGCCCATGCCGTTCCTGCCCCCCGAGGTGCACGGCAAGCTGATCGCGCTGGGGCTGATGGTCTACGCTGGCGACGCCGAGGCCGGGCAGCGTGCGGTCGCGCCGCTCCGCGCGCTGGCTACGCCGCTTGCGGACATGCTCCGCCCGATGCGCTACCTGGAGATGTACCCGCCTGAAGAAGGGGGTGAATCTCACCCGATCATGCTGGTTCGCTCGCTGTTCATGGACTCGCTCGATCTCCCCACGGCGGAACTGATCCTGGACCGCATCCGGGCCTCGTCCGCGATGATGGCCATGGTGCAGATCCGCGTGCTGGGCGGCGCGATGGCGCGCGTCCCGGTGGACGCGACCGCGTTCGCCCACCGGACGCGGCGCATCATGATCAACGTGGCCGCGATGTACATGAACCCCGGCGAGGCGGAACAGCACACGGCATGGGCCAGCGACCTGGCTGCGCAACTGAGCCAGGGCAGGGCTGATGCCTACGTCAACGTCCTGGAGGACGAGGGGCCTGAGCGCATCCGCGGCGCCTATCCCGGCGCGACCTGGGACCGGCTCACCGCGATCAAGGCGCGCTACGACCCGACGAACCTGTTCCGCCTCAACCAGAACATCCCGCCGGTACCGGAGGGCGCCCAGGGGTGAGCCAGTGAGCGCCGGGCGCTCCCTGTAAGGGAAATGGCATAAGCCCTCCATTCCGATGATGACGGCCCTGCATGGTCCACCCGTGCAGGGCCGTTCGGCGTGGAGGGGTGGGCATATTTGACGGCGCGTTTTAATATTCCGGTGTTATTTCGGGTGGCGTTCCCGGTATTTTTCGTTGATCGAGCTTGCGCCGGTTGGCGGGGTGGCGCGTGCCCAGGAAAGGGGTTGATCGATGGACTCTGTGATTGAAGCCGTGCGCGGCGGGATCATCGTCTCGTGCCAGGCCGTGCCGGAGGACCCAACCTACGGCCCGGCATTCATGGCGGCCTTCGCACGGGCCGCGCAGCGCGGCGGGGCGCGCGGCATCCGCGCCAACGGGCCGGAGGACGTCGCCGCGATCAAGGCCGCGACCGGCCTGCCCACGATCGGCATCTGGAAGCGCCCCGGTGCGGACGGCAAGGGTATCATCATCACGCCCAGCGTCGAGGACGCCCTCGCGCTGCGTGAGGCCGGGGCCGACCTGATCGCCGCCGACGTGGACGACCGCCCGCGCCCCGGCGGCCTCTCCGCCCCCGCGCTGATCCGCCGCATCGTGGACGAGGTCGGCCTGCCCTTCATGGCGGACTGCGCCACGTTGGAGCAGGCGCAGCGCGCGCAGGACGCCGGTGCCGCGATCGCCGCCACCACGCGCGCGCACCCGCCGCACCTCGGCCCCTACGAGCCAGACCTCGACGTGCTGGCCGCGATGGTCCGGGCGCTCAGCATCCCGGTGATCGCGGAGGGTCGCTTCTGGGACCCCGACGACGTGCGCCGTGCCTTCGACCTCGGCGCGCTGGCCGTGGTCATCGGCTCCGCCGTGACGCGCCCCTGGCACATCACGGAGCGTTTCGTTGGCGCCAGCCCATCGGGGCGGGGGGCGTGATGGTGGTGCGTGGCGCTATCGGCGCGGACCTCGGCGGCACGAACATCCGCGCCGCCCTCGTGCGGGAGAACGGCGTGATCGTCCGCTCGATGCAGCGCCCCGCCGCCTGGGATCAAACGACCTTCGCTAACCCGGAGGACAGCCTACCGGCGTTGATCGCGCTCGTCCGCGAGCTGCGCGCGACGCCGGAGGCCGCCCGGCTGGACCTCGTCGGCATCGGCGTCGGCGTTACCGGGCAGATCAACCGGCGGGGGGAGTTCGTCGGGGGCAAGGGTCCGCGTGATGCCTACCCGGAGGCGGTGCCGGTCCGTGCGCCGTTGGGCGCCGCCTTCGACCTGCCGGTGTGGGTCGAGAACGACTCCAAAGCGGCGGCGTGGGGCGAGTACCTGTACGGCGCGGGGCGGGGTGCGCGCAGCATGGTCGCCCTCACCGTCGGGACCGGGGTCGGCGGCGGCATCGTGCTCGACGGGCGGCTCGTACATGGGGCGGACGGGTTGGCAGGGCATCTCGGCTTCATGACTATCGACTTCCAACGCCCGCCTGAGCCTTCCGGTGTGGTCGGCC
>CAZGLU010000154.1:6758-7903 GCA_964526095.1 uncultured Anaerolineaceae bacterium
GGCCATCGCACGCGCGGCGCGGTGCGCGCTGAACGAGGGCCACGCGAGCGCCATGCTGGACCTCGCGGGCGGGCAGATCGACCGCGTGACCGGCGAAACGGTTTTCGCCGCGCTGCGGGCCGGGGACCCGCTGGCGGCCTCGATCGTTGAGGGGGCCGCGCGCGCGTTGGGGCTGGGCATCGCCAGCCTGATCCACCTGCTCAATCCGGATGTGGTCGTCGTGGGGGGCGGCGTCGCGGAGCAGGGCGAGGTTTTCCTCGGCCCGGTGCGGGCGGCGGTCCAGGCGCATACCCTGGCGGCGTTCGGACACACGCCGGTACGCGCGGCGGAGTTAGGTGCGGCGGCGGGTGTTATTGGGGCTGCGGCGCTTTGCTGGCAGCCGCCCGCGCCTTGATCGTCATGCTCACCGGCCAGCAGCGGATCGACACGATCCGCGCGTGCGGGACAGGCCCGCGCCCCCACATGTGCCCTCACATGGCGGCGTTTTGCCGCTGGCTTGGCGTTCCTGACCGGCCCTTCTTAAGATCAACATTGAGAGCGGCGCCCGAAGTGCCGCTGTGGGCCGGATCAGGCCAGGAGCAACGCCATGGACGAGCTTGTTAACCAACTTACGAGCAGGTTAGGGCTGCCGGAGGACGTCGCCCGGCAGGCGGTCGAGATCATCTTGAACGAGTTGAAGGGCCGCCTACCGGGGCCGGTCGCCGGGCAGATCGATGGGCTGCTCTCCGGCGGGAAGGGCCTTGACGACCTGGGTAAGGCGGCTGGCGGCCTGGGCGGGCTGTTCGGCAGGAAGTAAGCCGCCCGACCCACACGCTGTGTGTTCGCGCTGCTCGGTGCATGGTCCGCGCCGGGCAGTTTTTATGGTGCGTCCTCAACCGGCCTTTCGCGTGCGGACACCCGCGCTATCCCCGTTCCCAACACCAGCAGGCACCCGGCGATCTGGAGCGCCGACATCGGCTCCTGGTAGGCGATCCCGCCGATCAGCGCCGCGATGACCGGCTCGCCGTACGAGATCGTGCCATACTCGACCGTCCGCAGGTGTCCGAGCGCCGCCATGACCAGCGTCAGCGCGACGACGCCCTGGAGCACGCCGATCCCCAGCACCCACAGCAGGTCGGAGCGGGGCTGGTTGATCCCGCTCCACG
>CAZGLU010000155.1:0-2078 GCA_964526095.1 uncultured Anaerolineaceae bacterium
TCCATGAAGGAGGACGGCTTCCTCGACTTCCTCTACTACAAGTGGTTCATCAACTACGTGCCTGAGGCGGGCGTGGTGTACCCCGACCTGCCGGACCTGGAGGGCCAGGAGATCACCATCGCTGTCGAGAACCTCTACATCCCGTTCCAGTTTGAGGAAGCCACGACGGGCGAGGTGATGGGGTACGAGTACGACATGCTGGAGGAGTTGTGCGCGCGGATCAACTGCACGCCGGAGTACGAGACGACGAGTTGGGATGTGATGATCTCGTCGGTGGGCGAGGGGCAGTTCGACCTGGGCATGACGGGCATCAGCATCTACGAGGAACGCAAGCAGTACGTGGACTTCAGCGACCCGTACATCAACCTGGACCAGTACCTGCTGGTGCGGGCGGATGAGGAGCGGTTCGGGAACATCGACGAGTTCGTGGCGGACGACGACCTGATCATGGGTGTACAGCAGGGCACGGCGGGCTTCTTCGTGACGCAGGATGTGGTGCCGGAGGAGCGGCGGGTGGTGTACACCGAGTTCGGGGCGTTGGTGCAGGCGTTGATCAACGGGGACATCGACGCGATGCCAGCGGACGCCTCGGCGGCGGCGGGCTTCCAAAGCGCGACGGCGGACGCGGTGAAGCTGGTGGGGGACCCGATCTCGCGAGACGAGATGGGGCTGATCTTCCCCAAGGGCAGCGAGCTGGTCGAGCCGGTCAACGCTGCGCTGGCCTCCATGAAGGAGGACGGCTTCCTCGACTTCCTCTACTACAAGTGGTTCATCAACTTCGAGCCAGCATCCCAGGAGTAGGCGGGCCGGACGAACGTAACGGGGAGAGGTGGAAGCGCCTCTCCCCTTTCTTGAGTGGTTGATGACTCAGCGCCCCGACCCGTAGGCGCAGGCAAGTGTGACCGAGCGCCACCGTGAGGACGAGCGGTGGCCCTATTACGTATCGAGACAAACGATGGATAAGCCCGGCATGAGCGCCGCAACCCCGTTGACCGAACGCCCCCGTGTGAACCCGCAGAAGCGCAACATCCTGATCCGGCGCGTATCGCGCGCGCCGTGGTGGCTGCTGGTGCTGGCCCTGCTGGTGATCGTGTTCTTCCTGAGCGTGCGCGACACGCACCCCTACCCGGTGATCTTTCGCGCCGTGCGTGAGGGCGTGTGGACGACGATCTGGGTGTCGGTGGTGGCGTACGCGATCGCGCTGCTGCTGGGGCTGGTCGTCGCGCTGCTGCGGCGGTCGTCCAACGTGATCGTCTACCAGGTGGTGACGCTGTACGTCGAGGCGGTGCGCGGCATCCCGACGCTGGTGCTCGTCTACTACATGGCGCTGGCGCTGATCCCGCAGGTGGTGAGCCTGGGCAACGACCTCGGCGCGCGACTGATCGACCTCACGCTGACGCTGGACCTGATCGGAGACGCGACGCTGACGATCACCTTCGAGCGGATCGGGACGTGGCTGGCGGAGTTCCAGGTGCGCGAGGTGGACAACGCCTACCGCGCGATCATCGGGCTGTCGATCTCGTACAGCGCGTTCCTGTCGGAGATCTACCGCGCCGGGATCGAGAGCATCGGGATCGGGCAGATCGAGGCGGCGCGCAGCCTGGGCATGAACCGGATGCAGGTCATGCGGCTGATCGTGCTGCCGCAGGCGTTCCGGGTGGTGCTGCCGCCGCTTGGCAACGACTTCATCGCAATGCTCAAGGAAAGCTCGCTGGTGTCGGTGCTGGGCGTGCAGGACATCACGCGGCGCGGGCAGACCTACGCCGCCAGCACGTTCACCTTCTTCCAGGTGTACAACGTCGTGGCGCTGACGTACCTGATCCTGACGCTGTCGCTGTCGCTGGTGGTCAAGGCGATGGAGTGGTGGCTCGACCGGGGCAAGAGGCGCGAGGGAGAGTAGGGCCATGTTCGATTTCAGCGGTCAAGTCGTGATCGTGACGGGGGCGGGCGGCAACCTGGGCCGGGCGACCGCCGAAGCATTCTACCGGGGCGGGGCGCGGCTGGTGCTGGCCGAGCGCGACCCGGCCAAGATCCACGCGGCGCTGCCAGAGATCGCGACGGACGCTGCGCGGGTCGCC